>CANRHS010000022.1 GCA_947630495.1 uncultured Bacilli bacterium
AATATCCTTGCTTATATGCTTCGTAACTATCTATGTTAGTTTTTGCTATAAAATTATATTTATCAATATTCTGAGATACAATTATACTTAATTTATTATCATCTATATTTCCTAAATGATTAATACAACTAATTTTAGAGACAGTCTCTTTATATTTAAGACATTCTTGAACTTTAACTTTATAACTATTATAATTCATATCCGGTAAAGTTCTAAAATGTCTAAAAGACTCTAGCATAGGATAATTAATATATAATTTTCCATTTTCTGTTTCATTATCAAAATATTCAAGCATTTTTCTAATTTTTTCAGGTTTATATTGAGGAGCATGTGGGTCAAAGTCAAAGATTAAAAATACCTCTGCATAACCACCTTTAATAAGTTTTGAATAATTATACATATCCTTTCTTGCTTTTGCTTTTAAAGTAATTAAAGAAATAATATCTAAACCATAATCCCTTTCAAGTTCGTCATATAAACCATATATATTAGTTCCAAAAGCTACATATTCTTTTTCCTTTCCATTAATATTAAAATATTTATCAATTATTAAATTACAAAATTTCTTTTCAGCTTTAAAGCCTTCGCATATAAAAAGTATTTTACTCATCTTCCGTGAACAACCCTTCCCTATATAATTTTTCAATATTATGTGCTTCTCTTAACTCTTTATCTGTACAAGATGATAAATTATTTAAACTATCAGGAGTTAAAATAAAACTGCAATCTGGTCTTGTTAATTTATTAGACATTAAATAAGTATTATGACTAGTTAAAATAGATTGAAAAGACCTAAAAGAATTTAATCTTTTAACTATATTAGCAGCTAAATCAAAATGATAAGTAGAATCAAATTCATCAATAAACAAGAATTTAACTTTAGAAAAATAAATTTCCCAACAATAATATAACCATAATGCTTTAGTCCCAGATGAAGATATACTTTCAAGAGTTGTAATTTTATCACCTATTTTTACTCCTAAAAATTTTCCAGTTGGAGTTTTTAACTCTACTAAATTATAATCTATTTTATTACTTTTCAAAAACTCTTTAAATTCTTGAGTTTTCTTATTTTCAATTATTATCTCATCTAAAACATTATTCTTATTAGCAAGACCAATAAATCCAAATGAATCTACACTCCTAAACCAAAGCATACCATTAACAAAGTCCATAAGACGAGGAAGTGCGTGATTTTTTGTAAAAATAGTATTATTACAAATATACTTAACAATTGATAAATCCTCATTATATTTAAAATTAAGAGTTTTAGCATCTTCAATATCAATTATCTTTTTAGATGGATTAAAGAAATCATATTTAATTATTGTTTTACCATTATAAATAACTTCTTCATAAATTAAATTATATAAATCTTTTTTTCTATATTTATAAATGATTCTATCATTATCAAACTTAAATTCATAATAAAATTCAGCATATCCTAATTTTGATTTCATATTTAAATAATTAGTGTTAATCTTACTATCCATATTTTTGCTCTTATCAATCAAATGAAAAGTTAAATCAAATAAAGCAAAACCTAAATTAGTTTTTCCACTAGCATTATTACCATATATAATACATTTATTTATAACTCCATTTTTAATCATTTCTCTATTAAATTGATAATCATTATGTTTTTCTAAATCTAATTCTATTTCTTTTTCAAATCCTTTATAGCCTTGTACTTTGAATTTACATAGCATAATATCACCTCTTAGATACATTATATATCATCTCCTTTTCTAAGTCAATAGTTATCCGTAAAAAAAATACGGATAACTATTATATAGTATGTCTCATATTTTAAAATTAAAACGAAATCTTAATCGTTCTCTTTTTCATTCTCTAAACAATACTCAATCATACTAATAACAACATTATTAAAGGAAGTATCATTTTCTTTAGCAATTATTTCTAGTTCTTTAACTAATACTTCTTTTATATATAAAGTTTTATATAATGAAGTTATCTTTTCTTTTGTCTTTTTAATTATAAATTTCATATTTCACCTTCCAAATTAATTTTAACTTAAGTTAACCTAGATTTTTCTAATATATAATTAAATATCGTAGTTTGTTATAATTAATTGGAAAGGAGTTTTATGAAAAACTTACTTTTGTTAAATCTAAAAAAAATAAAGATAATTAATCTTTATTTAAGTAATTCATTTAATTCATTTTTGTCTTTAAACCCAACTACTTGATTTTTCAATTCTCCATTTTCAAATATTAAAAGAGTTGGAATTGACATAATACCATATTTAATTGAAGTTTCAGGATTATTATCAACATCTAGTTTATAAAACTTTATATCACTTTTTACATTAGATATTTCATCAATTATTGGAGCAAGCATCCGGCAAGGTCCACACCAACTGGCATAGCAATCAACTAAAGCTTTTCCTTCCTTAATTAATTCTTCAATATTTTTATCGTTTATTTCAACAACTGCCATATTTATCATCCTTTCTTTTTTATTTTATGAATTTTTCGATATCTCTATACATATTACAATATTTTATTTTAAATTACAAGTGTATTTTTAAAATAAAGATAGTTGATTAGATTCTGGTAAATCTTTTAAGATTTTCATAGTTTTCATTTTATCAATTAAAGTTCCAGATACTTTAGCTCTCTTTTGTAAATCTTCAATACTTAAGAATTCTCGAATGTTTCTTTCAGCAATTATTGAGTTAGCAACGGTTCCACCTAGTCCATCAATGGCACTAAAAGGTGGAATTAACGTATTTTCTTCAGTATCTGATTTGGTAAATTTCATAGCATCGGATTTATTTAAATCAAGATTAGAAAATTTAATACCCCTGGCTGTTGCTTCTAAAGCAACTTTTAAACTTTCAAGAATTCCTTCTTCTTTATTAGTTGCTTCAAAACCTTTATTTTCTAAATCTTCAATTTTTAATTTAATAGCATCATACCCTTTAATCATAGTATCAATGTCAAAGTCAACAACTCTTATAGAAAAGTAAGTGGCATAGTAGTTAAGTGGTTGATAAACTTTAAACCAAGCAATTCTAATAGCACTCATAACATACGCACAGGCATGGGCTTTTGGGAACATGTATTGAATTTTATGACAAGATTCAATATACCAATCAGGAATATTATTATCTTCCATAACTTGTTTCCATTCAAGCCACTTATCAGGTTCTTTTTTAGCTTTACCTTTTCTAACAAACTCCATGATTTTAAAAGCATCTTTTGGTTTTAAACCATGATTTTTTAAATAAACCATGATATCATCACGACAACCAATTACTTCTTTAAATTCACAGACATGGTTATCAATTAAATCTTCAGCATTCCCGTTCCAAACATCAGTTCCATGAGAAAGACCTGATACTTTAACTAATTCACCAAAGGTTTTAGGTTTAGCTTTTACTAACATATTAATAACAAAGTTGGTTCCCATTTCGGGAAGTCCTAAAGTTCCGGTTTCACATTTTATTTGTTCTCTGGTTACTCCTAACGCGTCAGGTGACGTTAGTAAACTCAAGATTTTCGGATCACTCATTGGAAGTGTTGTTACATCAATACCTGATAAATCTTGAAGCATTCTTAAAATGGTCGGATCATCGTGACCTAGTATATCAAGTTTTAATACATCTTGGTCAATTGCATGGTAATCAAAGTGAGTGGTTCGCCAAGCAGATGTTATATCTTCGGCTGGATACTGGAATGGTGTAAAATCAAAGACATCCATGTATGATGGAATAACAACAATTCCTCCTGGATGCTGACCCGTTGTTCTTTTAACCCCAGTGCAGCCTACAGCAAGTCTCTCAACTTCTGCCTTATGAGGTGACATGATACCCTTTTTCTCAAAATATCCTCGAACATAACCCATAGCCGTTTTCTCAGCAACTGTACCAATTGTTCCAGCTCGATAAACATTATCTTCACCAAAGATTACCTTAGTATAAGCATGGGCACTTGCTTGATTATCTCCTGAAAAGTTTAAATCAATATCGGGAACTTTATCAGCATTGAAACCTAAGAAAGTTGCAAATGGCATATCTTGACCCTCTTTAGACATCGGAATGTGACAATTTGGACAATCTTTATCTGGTAAATCATAACCACTCGCTGAATAATTAATGGATAAAGGGTTACCTTCATCATCATCAAATAAACTTAAATGACACTTCTTACATAAGTAATGAGCAGGAAGCGGATTTACTTCGGTTATTCCCATCATGGTTGCAACGAATGAAGAGCCAACGGAACCACGGGAACCTACTAAGTACCCTTCATCATTTGAGTGTTTAACTAATTTTTGAGCAATTAAATAAATTACATCAAATCCTCCTCCAATGATACCTCCTAGTTGTTTCTTGGTTTCAAGTTCTAAATATTTTTCATCCTGAATTTTTTCAGGGTCATTTTTTTCTAAATCTTCAATTATTTCATTTTTCGTTAACTCAGCAACTTTATCATAGCCTGCTTTAACTACTTCATATAATTCAGATTGAAAATTATTATCAATTTCCGAGTCACTAAAGTCTGGATGTTCTCTTTTAATTTTATTTTTAACTAAACTTAAAATTCTATCACCATATAATTCTTGAGCAATTCTCTCTTCAATATTTCTTGGTAAAGGGTCTCCATACATACTATGAGCCTTGGTATAAACCATTGTGTACACATCTTCCCTTGAATTTGGAATTCTTGGTGAAAAAGGAATTCCACCCGTATCAATTATTACTTCAACTTCTTCAATTAAATCAGCTATTTTATTAGTATTCGTAATAACTATTTCTTCTCTTAACTCTTCTTCTAGAAAACTAAAGTCACTAAGCATCTCCGTTGTTGTTCTAAAGTGTTGAGATGGAATTTCCGTAATATCACGTTTTGCTAAAGGATGAAGTCCTCCACCTGGTAATTTCTGATTAATAATTATTTCCCTGTAAACTTTATCTTCTCTTGTTAAATGATGCACGTCACCAGTTGCAACAATATATTTTCCAGCCTCTTTTGTAAGTCTTATTACTTTATTAATATTATTAATAAGTTCCGCTTCATCTTTAAAGTCCCCAGTTTGAATTAAGTGATTATAACATTCAGGAGGTTGTACTTCTACATAATCATAGAAACCAATTATATCTCTTAACTCTTCATCACTTTTACTTCTTGCTTCAACAAACACTTCAGACTCATAACAACCACTGCCAATTAAAAGTCCATCTCTTAATTCTTCAACTTCACTTCTTAGGATTCTGGCTGTTTTATAAAAGTGTTTAGTATTTGCAATTGAAATAATCTTAAATAAATTCTTTAATCCTTTTTTATTTTTAACTAACATATTAATGTGATATGACCGACCAAATTTATGAATTTCATTTTTATCAATTAATTTATCTAAGTCACTCATTTTAATAATATTAATACCTTCAAGTTTCTTTAACATCTTCCAAAATACTAGTCCTGTTGCAAGAGCATCATAGTCACCTCGATGGTGTGACTCTTCATCAAACTCAACCGAATATCTTTTCGTAATTGCTGATAAGCCATGTCTTGTTTGATCTTGGTCTAAAACTCTTGATAAAGCAAGCGTATCAATAACCGGGTTTTTATACTCTCCAAGTCCATATTTTTCATAACAAATTCCAATGAATGATGTATCAAACTTTGCATTATGAGCAACCATTGGTAAATCACCGGTCCACTCCAAGAACTCTTTAACCGCAACTTCTTCATTTGGACAATCTTCAACCATTTCATTGGTAATACTTGTAACCTTAGTTATTCTTTCAGGAATAGGTTCAGGGGGTTTGATTAATCTATCAAATTTATCTATTATCTCGCCTGCCTTAATTTTAACGGCACCAATTTCAATAATGGAGTCGCCGCCTGCGGCATTAAAACCAGTTGTTTCAAGGTCAAAGACAACATATTCATTGTCTAAAAGAACTGTATCATCACTTCGTCTTACAATTTCAACATTATCATCAACGATTGTTAACTCGGTTCCATAGATTACTTTAAAGTGCTCTTCCTTTGGTTTTCCTTTATTATATTCAACAATCATATTATAAGCATTAGGGAATGCTTGACATCCTGAATGGTCAGTTATCGCGATTGCCTTATGTCCCCACTTAATAGCTTGGTCAATAGTTGCAACAAAGTGTTTATCAATTGGTACTACCCCATCCATCGCACTCATCATCGTATGACTATGAAGTTCAACTCTCTTAACTTCTGCATCATCTATAATCTCTTCTTTTTTATGCTCAGATACATTAACAGCTCTTATATTAAAAACAATTTCCCCGCCAACATACTGGTCAGCCTTCGTATACCCTTTAAACTTATACCAAGTTTTCTTCTTGATACTTTTACATAATCTTGCAAATTCATCTGCATCCGTTGTAAAAATTTTAGCATACATCGAATCCGTATAATCCGTTATCTTTAAAGTAAGAATCTTAAAATTACTCTTAGATGACTCGAAAGTCTCAGTTGCAAATACTTCACATTCAACTATTAAATCATTATCTTCTGAAACTATATCTTTAAGTAAAATTTCATCTCCTTCAATTATCTCTCCATAGATACTTCTTGGGTCATCAACTGTTACAACCTTCTTTTGTCTTGGAGCAAAACTTCTCTTTTCATTTGCTTCATAACTAAAGTTAGGTTTATAATTTAACTTTTCATAACTATTAATATCTTCTTCTATTTCATTTTGAATACTACTTCTCTCATCTTCATCATGTAAAATAAATAAAGGTGTATAAGAAAGTCTTGTTAATTTATCATTGATAACATCCAAATACTCTTGTAACTGAACTTCTTCTCCATGATTAAAAACCACTATATAGTTATTTCTTTCCCCATTTACTTTAAGTCTATCTTCAAAATAACTAATATACTTTGGTAAAAAATACTTATAATAATCTTCTAAATATAAATCTTTTCTTCCTGTATTTTCTATATTAATTAAAGTATTAGCATTAAAATAACTAGAAACTCCACTTTCTAGTTTCTTAAAACTTTCTATATTAATCATCTCATTAGTTTTTAAATATAAACTAACTAAATTCTTTTTATTACTAATTCTAACTTTAATAAGTTCTAAATCTTTATATTCTTTAATATCTTCTTCCATATGAATGGTGTTTAAAAACTTCTCAAGCATAACTACCTCTATATAACTTCTATTTCTTCTTCTTTTTCTATTTTTAAAACATTACCTAGTTTTAAAATATGTTTATTATTTTTTATACAAAAATCGATAAATCTTGTTAAACTCATCTTTTTCATATTTTTATCAATAGGATAATGATCAAGATCAAAAGCAATTCTATCTTCCATCATTCTACTAACCATTTCTTCTTTTGAATCTATTCCTAAATACATAAGCCAAAAAGGATAGATTTGTCTTTTAATTATTCTTAAGGTTGCATCCCCTACTTCATAACAAGGAGACTCCGTTAATTGTTTACTAATTTCATTAATAACTGATAACTCAATAATAGAATCAACTATTTCTTTATAATCATTATCATAGTTTTCTAACATACCTCTTACAATTGTTAAAATCATCATGGTAATTGCATCATACTTATCTTTATCACTCCCCCAGATTAAACTTCCTGTATTTTTATTATATTCCATACATTCCATCCTAGGATGAATAATATAAACTGGATAACTATCTTTTAAATCCATCTTTAAAACTTCTTTAACACATTTCTTAACTATTTTTTCATTATTTTCAAATAGTCTAACTAAATGCATTTTATGTTTATTAGTCTCTTTCTTTAAAGACTTATAAACTTCACTTTCAAAGACTTCATTATATAAAATATCATTATCTGGAATAAAGTCTTTTCCATATTTAATAATTTCTTGTTTATCTTTATAACAAAAATTATATTCTTTCTTATATTTACTCCATAAGCTTTTTCTTAATTTATCTATCTCTTTAGATAAACTAGCACTATATAATAAATACCATGCAAGTAAATATTCATTTACAAAAAATTCTAAATTCATATTATCAACTACTTTCTTATGTACACATTAATAATAACATAATTTAATTTTAAAATAAAGAATTATAGTTAATATTTTGAAAAAAATTCAAGATTAGTTCTTGAATTTATAAATTACATATCTTCATAAGTAATATTTACCATGGACAAAAAGTATCTACATAAACCATATTTTAGAAAATATTTTTAATTTGACACTTCACTTGACAACTTTCCATTATATAACCAAATTCTAATATCTTTAATATAATGATTTACTATTCTTTTAATCTTTTCTTGTTTAGTTTTAGGAATATTATTTTCTTTAAAGAAATTATCTAAATCTAAATTATCTATAAATATAAGTTCTATTAAACTATTAGTTAAATCATCACCTAATATATCATTTAATTTAAATATAAATTCATTTACAAAATTAACATAATCATCAAGTTTCTCTTCATCTAATATTTGATAATCACAATTTTCTTTAAGATACATATTTTTTATTTCTATTAATTTATCTAAAAACTTTTTATTACATACTGATTCCATTGTAAAATATTTATTTTTATAAATATCAAAATCTACTAAATCTTTAATTTCTTTTTTAGTTAAAGAGTAATGATACTTATTTATTATAATATCATTAAATATATTAATTGGTATTATTCCATTCATAAGTAAATAACCATAACTAACTCTTTTAATTTTTACAGAGTCTAAATCATGTTTCTTATTAGTTTTTAAATAATCTTTATACATATCTAATAATTCATTAGGAATAATAAATATATTATCTTTAAACCTGAACATTATTCCAATATAAAGAAAAGGTAAATAATAATCCGAAATTTTTCCTTCTAAAGCAGAATCTAATATTTCAAATTCTCTAACTGTAATAAACATATCTAAAGTATCCTTAAAAAATGAAATTATTGCTTCTTCTAATTGTTTAATAATATAGTTCTTACTTGGTTTTGATGTTTTCTTTATATAATTAATTTCTTGATATTTTTTATACATAGTATTTAGTATATTTGTATTTAAAAGTTCTAAACATTCATGTAAAGTATATCTGGGTTCACTATCAATTATAAAATCTAATTCTTTCATACTCTTCCTACTTTCCACAACAATGTTTATATTTCTTGCCAGAACCACATGGACATGGTTCATTTCTTCCTACTTTAACTTTTTTATTAATAGTTTTTTCAATCTCTCCAAAACTATAACCATTATAAAGCCAACAATAGATATAATCTTTATAAGAATTAAATAATTTTTGTAATTCATCTAAAAACTTCTTAGTTAATTCAGGATATATCTCCTTTAATGCATTAGCAGCACCGTTATCAATTCCATGGGTTTCACTTGAAATTATTAAACTACTTTTAAGAACTTTAGCTCTATCTTTACTTAATTTTAAAGTTTTTATTAATGCATCTACTTTACTAAAATATTCATCTGTTTTTTCTATTTGAATTCGATCATATTTTTTAGGCTTATTTAATTTTTTACGTTCTAAAAACATCTTTATGTGCCCTTCTGGCATTCCTTGAAAATAAGTATAATATTCTTTAAATATATCAAATCCAAAATCAATTACTTTACTATCAAGTTCTTTAATAGAATAATTCATATCATGATATTCTTTTAATATTTTTTGTAATTCATCTTTTTTAATAATACCATTCATTTTAACATATGAAAATATAATAAGATCATCGCTTTCAGAATACTCACTATCTAAAGTTATTTCATTCATACAACTATCATATATTTCATCTGGTATAATAATTCTTTGATTCTTATCTTTATCTAAATAGTAGAATAAATAGTTAAAGAAATCTAAAGGATAATCATCTTCTATAATCTTATTAATATCTTTATTTTTTAAATCTAGACACTTAACTAATTCTTCAGTTTCTAAAGTTTCAACATAACTATTTATAGACTCTAACATAATATTTACTAATTCATCTATATTATTACAATCATTTTCATTAATAATATCTTTTAATAATTCTTTATTAAGAGATTGTAAACAAGTTTTTAAATCTGTATTTTTAGGTTTCTTTATTAAATAATCTATCTTTAGAGAATCAAATTGAATTTCATTTTCGGTTCTTCCATTATATCCCCATAATCTAAATTCAGGAAGTCTTTTATTAATCGCTTTAAATATTTTAGTTTCTTTATCTTTAGAAATATCATTTGCTTCAAATAACTCTTTTAATTGTTCAGAATATTCATTATAAGATGTAGATACAACTATATAAATTTTTAATATAAGGATATCATAATATTTACCTAATATTCTTTCAAGAGAATTTATAAAACTTTGATAAAAGTCATCATACTCTATTACTTTTTCTAAAGATACTATTTTATAAGAATTATCTTTTTTAAACTTAAGGAGATATTTTATATTTTTTTCTTCGAATGGATCTATCATTGTTAAATATTTACCTTTATAAACTCTATTTCCTTGATCAAGGGCAATTTCTCTTATTTCTCTTTTAGTTATATCTAATTTATAGTTATTAATTAAAATATCATTTAAAATTTCAATTGGAATAATACCATTCATAGCAATATAACCCATAATTGATTTAGATGCGTATTCTAAATTAATTTGCTTTCTTTCATCATTAAAAAATTCTTCATATATTTGAAATATTTCATCTGGTATAACATAAGTTATCTTATTATTTTTTCTAAAAGCAAATAAAAATCCTAAACTTAATAATTCAAGACTTGCATCTTCTATTATATTAGTATCATTATCATAAGCATTTTTAATAATATTTATCTCTTTTATATGTTCATTAGTTTCAAATATTTCTTTAAATATTCTTTCATAATTATTTAATACTATTTTTATTTGTTCACTTCTTAAAGTTAAAAATTCTAATCCTAGTTTATAACTATAGGCTAAACTGATACAAGCTAAATTTGCATCACTTGCTACATTTAAACATTCTTCTAAAGAATAAACTATTTCTTTATCATTTATTATAAATTGTTCTAAATCTTCTTTATTCATAAAAACCTCCTACTTGCAACAACAATGTTTATATTTCTTACCAGATCCACATGGACATGGTTCATTTCTTCCAACTTTTCTAACTTCTCCTGATAATATTCTATAAGCCATATCTTGAAACTCAATTGGAATAACTATTTTAAGTCCCTCACTTGACTCGTAAAAGAACATATACTTATATAATTCAGGATTCATTCCTTTAGTATCTTCAACTAAACAGTCATTCTTACTTAAAAAATTAACTAAATCTACTTTATTTAATTTTTTAATATTCTTTTCTACATCTCTAATTATTTCTCTATTTAATCCAACAATATCATTAACTTTATAATCTTTATAAAATTTTTCTTTATCTACTAAATTAGAAAGAATATTAAATAAAAATAATTCTTTAGGTCTTTCTTGTAATCTACTTCCTTTAAATACATCTTCTTTTAAAGTATCATTAGCACTTTTACCATTACAAATATATAATTTAATATCCTTAATATTATCTCTTATAATTTTTATTTCTTTATTTTTATTATTAGGTGCTATTTTATTATCTTTTAAAGTATCTTCAATTAAAATAAAACCACCTTCATAAAAAAGAGATACAAAACTTAAAATTTGAATAGCTAAAAAGATATTATTATTTAGATACTTACTTAAGTCTTTAATAAGTTTATTCAAGAATAAAACATAATCATGAAGTTCTTCTTCAGTATATATAGCATATTCTGATTTTGGTTTTTCTTTTAGAAGTAATTCCATAAATTTTTTTAATTCTTTTATGTTATATGCATAATACTTGTTTTTATAGGTTTCTAGTTTTAATTTCTTAACTACTTCCTTTATTTCTTCTAAACTTACATCTAAATGATATTTATTAAGTATAACATCTTCTATAAAATCAATAGGTACTATAGCATTAATTCCTATATAGTCAAGTAATATTTTTTCTACTTTTTGTAAATCTAATTCATGTTTTTTATTAGTCTTTTTATATTCTTTATAAATATCAATTAATTCTTTAGGTATAATATAAATATCTTTAGATGAAAAGTAATACATTATTCCATAACCAAGTAAAATTCTATTATATTTCTTTAATTCTTTATTTTTTAAAGCTAATTCTAATATTTCAAACTCTGATGAATACATGTTATTTTCAAGTCTTTCTTTAAAATATAAAGGTATCATTTCTTCTAATAAAACTCTCTTATCATTACATTCCATAAATTTGTTTTTATCAACACATTTTAAAAAGGAATATATAATATTTATACTATCATCTTTCAAACTATTTAAACATTCATGTAAGGTGTAAACAACTTTTCCATCTATGCTATAAGTTGTTTTATTAGTACCAACTAACATTTTTTCATAATTAATTTCATTTTCTTCAGAAAAATTTTCTAATACTTCCTTCCACATAACTGCTCCTTTTATATTTATATTTTATCATGTAAATCATATAAAGTAAATTAGTTAGAAGTTATTTTTTCTTTAAAATTACCTACACCTATTACACGCCTAATAAAAAAATAACAAACCTCCCTAAGTAGTTTGACCAAAAAGCAAAATTATGATACAACATATATTTTAAACAAGAAAAGAATTTAGTATATAATGAGAGTCTAAGTTTATAAAAAAACTATGCTCCAATTTAAATAAACAAAAACATAACTACTCAAAAGGTTTGTATAAATATAATAAATCAATGTAATAAAAAAATCAAGTAAAAATTAGCAATATTTAAAAATTGTTTTAAAAAAGAAAAATAACCATAAGATTATCTTTCTTGTCTGAGGGATCTTGTACTTAACATACAATTAGAACATTCGCACATTTTATTTATTTGGTTCGATACACCTCAAAGGTCTTCTATAAACATTATACCACTTATTTGTTATATTGTAACAAATTTATAGAATTAGAATAATTTTTTAAAGAAATTACCTATTTTTTCAAATAAAGACTCTTTACTTTCTTTAACTTTATTAGTTTTACTTAAAATATCTTCTTCATAAATAACTTTCTTATTTAATAATACTTGAACACTTCCTAACTTACTATCATCTTTATCATTAACAATTATCTTTGTTTTAATATTTTCTTTTTCTTCACTTGTTAAAGGATAAGTAAATGATTCTTTAATATAATAATCCCTCTTAAATATATTACTTGATACTTTAAACTTATCTTTATCTAAAATAGTTGTATTTTGATAATTATTAAAGTAATATTCATATAAATTTTCATGGTTTTCATACATATCATCATCATCAAGTGTAACGATTAATAAGTTTAAATTATTTTTCGAGGCCGTTGAAACTAAGGACCTACCAGCACTTGGAGTATAACCACTTTTAACAGATGTTATATATTTATAATCAAATAAGATTTGACAACGATTAACTAAAGCATATGATTTTTGATTTGATTTAAAGTCATAATACTTACTACCGGCTATTTCTCTAAATTCGGGATAGTTTAGATATAGGTATCTCGTTAAAATAGCAAGGTCATAAGGAGTTGAATAATTCTTAGTTTCTTCATCTAAACCATGAGGGTTTTTATAAATAGTATTCTGCATTCCAATTTTACTTGCTTCTTCATTCATTAGAAATACGAAGTTATCAATATCACCTGCTACATACGTTGCAATGACAACACTTGCATCATTCCCACTTCGAAGCATTAAGCCATATAATAAATCTCTTAAAGTTAATTCTTCTTTAACTGATAAATACATATTAGTTCCATACATTTTTAAAACTTCCGAACCAACCGTGACTTTCGAATCTAACCGGTCTTTCGCATACGTTAAAGCAACTAGCATCGTCATTATCTTAGTAGTTGATGCAATTAATCTTTCATGATTACTATCATTTTCATATAAAATCCTACCACTATCAATATCCATAACAATCGTTCCTTTACCCGTTGAAGAAATAGCCTTAACCCTTAAGGTAGAAAGCAAAAGTATAAAAAGAAAAATAGGTAAAATCTTTTTCATTTAATCACCTATCTAAATATATGAAAATATCAAAAAATAAATACTATTAAACTTTGATATCTTCTTTAAATTTAATATCTAAATTGAATAATTCATATTTATTTAATCTTCCTTCTACAATATATGGATTATTCTTCTCTAAAGTAATTTCAATTATTTTATCTTTACTATAATAATCAACACAAGATAAAGTATTATTATCTCTTTTAATAACTATTAATCTAACACTTCCCATTATATCAGAAATAATACTACCTCTTGTTATTTCTCTAGATATTAATTTAATTGTCTTTTTACTAGGAATATTTTTATGTTCTTCTCTTATACTTTTAATCATATCTATTTCTTTTAAACTTGCTCTTTTAATAGATACGATATTTTTATTTTTACCTATTTCACTACTTTCAAACTTTGTATAAAGTTTCTTACCATCTATTCTAATTTTTAAACTATTAGGCATAGTTTTATAATATATTCGATATACTAAATAACTATCTTTATATTCTCCATAGACATAGTAATACTTATTAGAATATCTAACTATATCCCCTCTTCTAATTGAACCAGCTAATTTCTTTTCATCTTCATATTCCCCTTTAAAAATATCAAATAACATTTGTTTCTTACTATTTAAACTATTATTTAAAATTAGTTTTTCATTAATAGAAACTTTAATAGTATCTAAATAATTAAATACATATTTAGTTGTACCTACCATGATTACTCTATCTTTATCTCTATTTGTCTTAGATACTTTCATAAGGAAGTAATAGTTATCATCTTTATTATAGATATAGTAATATTTATCTTGATAATAAACAATATCTCCTTTAGTAATTTCATATTTTATTTTAGGTTTATTAGTTTTATTCTTTCTTTGATTAAGATAAACTAATTTTTTTAAATAGTTAAAATCAAGATAATCAAGTTTATCTATATATCTAATAAATTGGCTTGTTTTAAATATTTTAATGTATTTAGCAAGAACATATGTATTTTTATCTATATCATATTTATCTTTAGATATTTCAAAGTAAATACTTTGTTTAGAAAAGTCTTTGTAACTAGTTGTTCCATATAAAGCATATATTTTAAATATTCCAATTTTTAAAATAACATAAGGGCCTTCTTGATGTTCTTCAGGTATTTTTGCTTGTTCTTTTTCAGTTTGATATCTTTTAACCCAAATAATATCTCCTTCTTTGATATTTTTTCTAATTTTGATTGTGTTTTTTAGTTTTTCTAATAATTTCATAAACCTCCTCTCAAATCCATTTATTCCAGGTCAATTATGTTGTATCATAAAATTAATTAAAAAACAAGGTTCATTTTGAATTTTTTAGAAAATTTATTATAAATGTTGACGAATAGTCACATATGTAAAAATAAAGTTTACCAATTTTGACCAGTTTGTGAATTGTATATTTTAAATTTTAAATAAATTCAAAAAAATAACAACTACCCAAAAATATATGATAAAATCATATTATAACAAAATAGAAAGGTAGTTGTTAATATGAGTATATCAGAAATCATTAATAAAATCTATAGAAATTCAGTAAATTCCAACAAAAAAGAGTAAAATTTGTTACTATTCACAGCCTAGGGCACGATAAAAGGGAGCGATGAATTCTATTCTTCACTCTTTTGATTACTTTGCAAACCCTTACAAATAAAGAATTATACAAAAAGTGAGAGCTTTCGCTCTCTTCAGGGGGCATCAAAGTTTCGTACCTTTTTTATCTTTTTTATAACATTTTTATTTATTTTTAACCGAATTTTAATCTTTTATTTCATTTTAGATTAAAACGAATTCCTAAATTTTTAGAAATTTGCCACCTAAATGCCACCTAAAATTTTATTTAATAATCTTACTCACACAAATTGTAATTTGTAAAAATCGTAATATCTTAATATTTCAATTTATTTTATTTATCAAATTGGAATAATTCAAGAATAATAGAAACTATAACAAGAGTAATACCACTATATAAAAATGTATATCTAATTATATTCCAATGTCTGTCATCAGGCAATATACGATTTAATACTATATTTAATATAAACGCAATAATAATGATTGTCATAAATATATAAGAAATGATTGTTAAGAATTTTTTTCTTTTATCAATTTGTTTTCTTAATTTAATTAAATTTTCTTCAGATTTATTCACATAATCATTTTCTTTAATTTTTTCACCAGATAATAATTCATTAATATTAATATCTAACTCATTACATAAATCTTTTAATAAAGTGTAATCTGGCATTGTTCTGCCATTTTCCCATCTACTAATTGATTTACTTGTAACACCTAATTTTTCTGCTAATTGTTCTTGTGTTATATTTTTTTCTTTACGAAGTTCAGCAATAAATTTTCCAATCTTTTCTTGATCCATAGTTTTTGCTCCTTTCAAGAACAATTATATAATTATTACAAAATAATAAACAGAACACAAAGCGAGAGTTAGATAAATTGTGATTTAGCGAATAGTAACTTAATTTTCTTTTTTATTAAACATATGGCGTACTTTATCTATTCGATTATTTGGTCTGCG
>CANRHS010000023.1 GCA_947630495.1 uncultured Bacilli bacterium
TTAAACTCTTGATTTTTGTGTTGCATTTGATACTAAAACTTTTACCATTTTTTCTACGGACTTTCCTATTATATAAAAAAGATTAGCAAACATTTGTAAATAAATAATTTTATATTGTCTTTTCTCTTGTATACTAATAATCCAAAAGAAAATAGCCAGTACTCCAAAAAAAGTTACGATTATATTTTTTAGCATGATTCCTCCTTATCTTTTTATATATTTACATCTAGGATAATTAGAACAGCCTAGAAACTTACCATATTTACTCTCTCTTAAAACTAAATCACCTCCACATTTAGGACATTTATTTATACTTTCAATTTCTTTTTCTTTTATAATCTTTCGAGTTGCATTGATATGCTTTTTTCTTTCCTCTCTATCTTTAACATTATGAAATACTAGCATCCTATATATATCACTTGGATTATCTATTATTTCTTCATTAAAGGAAAGAATTGTCTTATTTAACGTATTAAGATCTAAAACTAAATTTTTCTCGGCCTTTATTTTAAGTTTAACTGGACTAGGTATACAAACTATTGGAATAAATTTATTATTATCTAAATTTAAAACACTTTCTAAACATTTTACATGACCATAGTTTTGGTGAATAGGATTATTAATATAATATTTTTTATTTTGTAACCACTTTTTATCATATTCATTTCCTTCTATATAACCATTATATTTTTTAGTTTCAATTACAAATATTCCATATTTGGATACTACAATATGATCTATTTGATGATAATAATTATTAGAATATAACATAATATCATTTAATATTTTATAATCTTTAGGTAATAAGTTTAATTCTTTTTTTACCCAATATTCACCAGCTTTACCAACTATTTTTTTATAAAAGATAGTAGAAATTAAACCTAAAATAATTATTATCCAATAAATAGGATTTTTTAAAACTAAATTAACAAATATATCCATATCTTTTTACCTCATCATATATCAAATATCTACCATTTTTCCCAAATGGGAAAAATGGTCATCAATAAAATTACTATTGTTTCGAATTATTTGTTTGGCTTGTTGACTTCAACAAGCCAATATTCATTGACATTATATTGATTAAAACCTGATAGTACAAATTCCTTACTTTAGTTTATACTTTTAATCTTACAAGTTCTCTATTTCTACGATTTTGTCGGCTCCGACAAAACGATCATTTATGTTATTATTACTTAATTTACAAGCATCAATTCTCTTTTTATTACACCTTCAAATTTTCTTTATTCTTAATGTCACAATATAATTATAATATATTTGCAACATAAAAGCAAGAAAAAAGACATAGTAAATGCCTTATTTTTTATTACCTATTCTATTTAATGGAAAGATTACTAAAGAAGATTTACCGAGAATATTTTTCTTTTTAACTGGACCAATTATTCTTGAATCATAAGAAACTTCTCTATTATCCCCAACAACAAAGTAATAATCATCAGGTATTACTTCATCTAATTTAAAATCACTTGTTTTACCATGTTTAAAATCTTCTTTAACATATTCTCCATTTATATATAATTTATTATTTTTAAACTCTACTGTTTCTCCAGGTAAACCTATTACTCTTTTAATTATAAATTCATCTTGATATCTAATAACAACGATTTGAAATCTTTTAATATCCGAAAACCTATAACTAATTTTATCTAATAACATGATATCTTTATCTTTTAAAGTACTATCCATGCTATCTCCATTTACCCTTATGGGAGTAATAATAAATTCTTTAATTAATAAAACAATTACTATTATAATAACATAACTTAAAATACCTTTAAATTTAATCCAAAAGTCTTTTTTTTCTTCTTCCATATACTAAAAGAGGGCAAGTTAAACCTTACCCTACTCCCCTTTCTTAATTATTCTTCAGTTTCTTTCTTTTCTTCTGTCTTAACGTTTCCGCGTCCACGTTCTTTAATTCTTGGTTGACTTACTAAATCTTTTAAGTAATTTAATTTAGCACGTCTTACTTTACCATGTCTTAGAACAACAATGTTAGCTAGTTTTGGTGAATGAACTGGGAAAGTTCTTTCAACTCCAACACCATAAGAAATCTTTCTAACTGTGAAAGTCTCACTTACACCTGAACCATGTCTTTTAACAACAATACCTTCAAATGCTTGAATTCTTTCTCTCTTACCTTCGATGATCTTAACATCAACTCTAACAGTATCACCTACACGAAATTCTGGAACGTTAGGATTTAACTGTGACGCAGTAATCTTATCAATTACGTTCATTTCAATCTTTCCTTTCTCTTGTGATTATACAAAAAATATACTTGCAGCGAATCACATTAAAGAATATACCATATTTTTCTTAAAAATGCAATCATTTTTTGCCATTTTTAGGCTTATTTTAGACTTTTTATTATTATTAAATTGCATTTACTTATCTATTTCAACAAAATTTACAATAATAAATTCAATTATAAGTTATTTTTTTCTTTTAAAAATCTTTTAAGAAGAAAAGTCATAAAGTATGGGAAAGTATAGAATTTTCCATTAAAACCAATATTTTTATTACATAATTTAATTCCATATTTAATATCACTAGAAGAATTACTATCTATTAATTTATTAAGTGATGGAGTACTATTATTACTAGCTTTTACTTCAACAGGAATTAAAGAATTAACATCTCTCACGAAAAAATCCATTTCAATTCTTTTATTATCATTTCTATAAAAATATAAATCATAACCGGCTTTTACCAACATATCTCCTATTAAATTTTCATAAATAGCACCCTTATAAGTATTAAAATTTTCATTATTTCTTAAATCATCTTGGGCTTCTTCATCTAAAGAACCTATAAGTAAGCCAGTATCCCCAAAATAGAGCCTATAATTTTCAGGATTATAATTTCCTTTTAATGGCAAATTTAACTGGGCTAAATCATAACTAACATTAATTATTCCAGCATTTTTTAACCAGTCTATAACCCCAATATATTCGCGATTTCTAGCTCCCTCTTTAATTTTACTTATTTGAAACTTTTTATTATCTTTTCCTAAAAATACTGGTATTTGTCTATAAACACTTAATATTTTAGCTTGGTCTAAGCCATTAGCATATTTTGTTATGTCTTCTTCATAATCAAGGAGAATTTGTTGTTGCATTTTTAAAATACCACTATAGTTTTTATTTTCAATAAAAAGACTAACAATCTTAGGCATTCCTCCTACTATAATATACTCTTTAAAGTTTTCAAGTAACACATCATACATCAATTTAGGTAAAGGCTTTAATTCTTTCATATAGGAATATATTTCTTCTATCTGGGAATCCTTATATCCTTTTGCCCAAAGGAATTCTTCAAAATCCATTGAACGCATTATATAATCCATTTTATTACCAACACTATTAGACTCTATTTGCTTATAATTAATTCCCATTAATGAACCTGAACATATAACATCAAATCGCCTGTCCATATTGAAGGCTTTAAGAGATGTTGCAGCACTTGGACATTCTTGCATTTCATCAAAGAAAATTAAGGTTTCATTCGGAATAATATTTATATTAGGCAATTTTAAGGAAATATTTTTAATAATTGTATCAACCTCAAAGCCTTGTTCAAAAATATTTAAAAACTGAGGTTGTAACGCAAAATTTATTTCAATATAAACTTTATAATTTTCTTCCCCAAAATTTCTAATTGCATTAGTTTTTCCAATTTGGCCGGCTCCTCTAATTATTAAAGGTAAATGGTCATTTTCATTTTTCCAATTAACCAAATAATCATCTATTTTTCTTTTTAATCTAGCCATTTTTTCATCTCCAAATAAAAGTTATCACAAAAATTGCATAAAATCAAGTGCGTATTATCACAAAAAAAACATTTATTTATCTACTTTATCTATACTTTTTAATATAAAATCAATAACATCATCTAATGTTTCATCATGAATTTCATCTAATTCGACCAAATATTTATTATACTTTGGAAGATAAGTAATAGAATCTAGTGGATAACCAGGATTAATTTTGGAACAAATTTTATCTACTAAATAAAAGTCACCTTTACTATAATTATATGTTTTTACACCATTATCTTGATAAATAGCCAACCCATATAACCAATACGCTTTAAGTTTTCCACCATATTGGTGGATTAAATTGGTATAATAATCAAGCATTTCCTCATCATTTAATTCTTTTCCACCTACTCTTCTAACATGGGTCTTAGGTTCTAATTCTGAAGGTATCCCCTCAATATATAAAGTATCATCTATTCCAATCGTTGGAATTAAAGTCTTTTCATAATAAGCTTTAGCCTTTATCTTAGCATTTTCAGTTGCATCCTCTCCATTTTCTTTAATCTCTAAAGTAAAATCTAAATCTTTAATAGTTAAAACTTCAAGACCATTTCTTTCTAATAACTCTTTATATCTTTTAATTTTAGCAACATTTTTAGTTGCAAATAATACTTTCATCTCTTCCTCCATTTTTTAATGTAGTAATATTAAGAATAACATTAGTATTATTTATTACTTTCCTGAATTAATCCCTCATATAATAAATCTACTAAATGATTACTAGGTACTAAACTATATTTATCAATTAATTTATCAAACACATCATCTGTAGTTTCCATATCTAAATACTTAAATATAGATTCTTTATTATTATCTATTGAACTTAAATAATCTCTTGTATAACTATTATCTATTATAAGTAAAGGATAATCTTCAATAAAAGATTTAAATTCATCTAGGATATCACTAGAATTATCTTTATAAGTAAAATTATCTATATCATAATTTAACATACTTCTTAAATCCGGAATCTTAATTAAATCTAAATTTAACCTGTAATCAAATCTCTTTATTAACTTTAATCCCTCTATCTTTAAAGCTTGTATTTGAATTATTTCTCCTAAATTCTTGTTACTATTAGTTGGTATTATTTCTACTATTATATATTTATCTTTATTTATATCTAACATACATCATCTCTCCATTATCATTATTGTTTCTACTTTATTAGTTCTTGGAAACATATCTACTAAATAAATATTTTTGATATTATATATTTCTTTAAGAGATTCTAAATCTCTTTTTAAAGATATCATTTCACAGGAAATATAAATTAAATACTTTGATTTTAATTTCTTTAAATAATTAATACTTTTCTTATCTAATCCACTTCTTGCAGGGTCTACTAAAACTAAATCAATATCTAAAAAGTTTTCAATATAATCTTCAACTTTTGAATTAATTACTTCTAAATTATTTATCTTATTAAATTTTAAGTTCTCTTTAGCATCTAAACTTGCATATTTATTTTCTTCAATACTAATAACTTCCTTAGCATATTTACTCATGATTATTCCTAAGACAGAAGTTCCACTATAAAGATCTAAGACTTTATTTAACTTTTTATCTTTAAGAAAGTTAGATAGTATCATCTCAATTTTTTCTAACCCTATTCTATTTACTTGAAAGAATGATTTATAATGAACTTTAAATTTATAATCATTTATAACTTCTATAAAATAATCTTTTCCTTTTAGAACTTTACTATTATAAATTAAATTAGTTATTAAATTATTATTTATTAACTTATCTAAATATTTATATTCTCCTTCTATCGAAACAATTATTTCGTTAGAATTATCTCTTATTAATATTTCTCCATTAAAATTAGAATCTTTATATTTATTAAATAATTCGATTACTAAATTTAGATTATTACTTAATAAATAACAATAATCTATTTTAATTAAATCATGAGTTCTTTCTTTATAATAACCCAGATTACCATCTTTAACATGAAGTACTACTTTATTACGATAGTTATAATCTATTGTTTTAATAAAAGTTGGATTAATATTAAAATAATTTATACATTTATTAATCTTAAATTTACTTTCTAAATCTAAAGTAGTATGTAAGAAATTACAACCTCCACATTCTTTATAATATTTACAAATAGGTACTATTCTCTCTTTATTTTCTTTAAGAATATTTTTAATAATACCTTTAGAATAATCTTTAGAGTTTTTAGTAACTTCTATTTCTAATTCTTCTTCTGGTAAGGCTTTTTCTATAAAACAAACTTTATTATTTATTTTACTTATTCCCTGACCTAAGTCATCAAATTTTATAACTTTTACTTGCATATACATCACATATTATTTATTATTTAAAACATAATAAACATTTCTTCCGTTTCCTAATTTAGTAATTGTTTTTTCATCAAGCATTTCAAGTAAAATATTTTTAGCTCTTGTTGAAGAAACTTTTAGTATATTTTCTACTATTTCCCTTGTAATTTTTTCATTTTCATTTAAATGGTTTATTATTTTTTCTTTTTGAGTTAATTCTTTTGGAGTATTAACATCTTGCTCTAAATTTTCTTCTTTATAATTTACATTTGGTAAGATTACCTTAAATGTATTCTCAGTTGTTAAAAATTCTGGTTTTAAATTAAATTCATTGTAAATATCAATCATTCTTCCTATTCCTGTTCCATAGCTTTCAACATATTCTAATCTATAAAATATATTTGCTAAATTTTTATTTCTTGGTTGAGATACCCCAGATATAATATCATTAATAGTAATACCAGAAACTAAGCCTCCAAGTGAAACTATTTCAATTTTGCTATCAAATACCGAAATTAAAATACTTCCAGAAAAGTTATAATTTCTATGAATTATAGCATTTAAAATAGTTTCTCTAATTGCATATTCAGGATAATCAGGAATATCTACTCTTTTATAATCAATTATTCTGGCACTTATTCTATTAACTAATTTCATATATTCTAAAACATCTTCTAATTGTTTAAGAATAGAACCAGTAAATTCTTTTCTATCTTTAAAAGTTATTTTATTGTTACCTTCAAAAATTGCGCATTTAATTGAAAAAGGGCATTCATCTGAAAGTAAAAGTCCTAAATTAGTATAGTATTTATCATCATTCATTATCCCCAATACTTTATATTTTGACTCATTGAATTCTATATTATTTTTATTAAATATTTCATTTGCATATTTAAAATGCAAATTTTGATTACCAGAAATTTCATTTTCAAAAGAATCATGATTTTCTTTTAATATTTTCTTTATTACCTCATCAGTTGCAGGAGCTGATACATTTCCATGTCTTAAAAAAACTCCGTTTGGTCTTAACCCTTTGTCTGATAAATAATATGGTTTGTTAGGAGCTTCCATAATTTTTAATTCAATTATTTCTTTGTCATCTATTTTTTTAATATCCATACTAGTATAAATAGATAAATCTGATTTAATACCATCTCTTATCATTGCACTTAAAGTTTCCACATCATCACTAGCATTTTTTAAACCTTTTATAGTACCATCATCATTAACTCCAATATAAATTGTTCCACCTTTTGTATTCGCAAAAGCAACTAT
Source organism: uncultured Bacilli bacterium (assembly GCA_947630495.1). Lineage (GTDB taxonomy): Bacteria > Bacillota_I > Bacilli_A > RF39 > UBA660 > RUG591. The sequence continues at coordinate 7,408 of CANRHS010000023.1, forward strand.
TTCTTTTTTTATTTCTTTAGTTAATATACTTTTTAATTCTGTAAATTCATTTTCAGTAAACATTATCTTCACCTCTAATCAATATTATACACAAATTATTATTAAATATCAATACTTTTGCTTTTTTCGGACACCTTTCGGACACTTTTCGGACACCTTTCGGACACCTAATTAATAAAAGGCCTATTTATATTATTTAACATTTATATTATAAAAAAAATCAGATTTAAATCTAATTTTTTAATTAATTATATTATAAGAATAAACTTAAAGATACTTTTTCTTTTTCTTTATTAATATCAATTACATAAACATCAACAATATCTCCAACACTCAACACATCACTTGGATGTTTAACATAATTTTTAGATATCTTAGATATATGAATTAAGCCATCATTATGAAGACCTATATCAACAAATGCTCCAAAGTCAACAACATTTCTAACTGTTCCTTGTAATTTATCATTTATTTTTAAATTATCAATCGTTAAAATATCACTTCTTAAAAGTGGTTTTTCTAAGTTATCCCTTGGGTCTCGATTTGGTTTTTCTAAAGACTTTATAATATCTTCAAAAGTATATTTATCAATTTCTAAATCATTACTATAAGTAATATTCTTTAATTTATCACTTAATTCTTTAGTTCCAATTTCACTTAGATTAGAATTAACTAAATCTAATATTTTTAAAGCATCTTTATAGTTATCTGGATGAATATCGGTTTTATCTAAAGGATTATCTCCATCGATTACTCTCAAGAATCCAATTGATTGTTCATAGACTTTATCACTCATACCTTTAATTTTTTTAATCTCTTCGCGGCTCTTTATCTTACCTACTTTTTCTTTATAGGCAATGATATTTTCAATGACATTTTTCTTAAGTCCTGAAACATAGGAAAGAATAGAACTTGAGGCATTATTAATATTAACACCTACTTGGTTAACTATCTTAGAAACTGTAAAGTCAAGGGAAGATGATAAGTCTTTAACTGGAACATCATGTTGGTATAAACCTACTCCAATACTTTTTGGATCAATCTTTACAAGTTCGGATAAACTATCTTGTAATCTTCTTGCTAAACTTATAGCACTTCTTTTTTCAACTGTTAAATCTGGAAACTCTTGGGCACCTAACTTACTTGCTGAATAGACACTGGCACCTGCTTCATTGACAATTATATATTCAACTTTTCTATCTAATTTTTTAATAACATTAACAGCAAATTCTTCATTTTCCCGGCTGGCTGTTCCATTTCCAATTGCTATTATATCAACTTTATATTTATTTATTAAATCGGTTATTATCTTCTCACTTTCTTCTACTTTATTATGAGGAGGAGCAGGATAAATCACAGTTATATCTAAAACACTTCCGAAAGGATCAACAACTGCAACCTTCGTTCCTGTTCTATAACCTGGGTCAAGTGCTAAAACTACTCTTTCTTTAATAGGAGGAGTTAATAGTAAACTTTCTAAATTCTTACTAAAGTTTTGAATAGCACTTACATTAGCATCATCCGTAATACTACTTCTTATTTCCCTTTCAATACTAGGCAAAATTAATCTATCTAAACTATCTTTAATTGAATCTTTAACAATCTCTCCACTTCTAGTATCTTTATTTTTAATAACTTTATCTTCTAAATATTTAATTAAATAATCTTTATCATAGATAAAACTTACACTTATAACTTTCTCATGTTCTGCTCTATTAATTGCTAAAACCCGATGCGCTTTAATACCTTTAATCTTCTCTTCATAATCATAATACATCTCATAAACTTTATTTTCATCTGGATTATTCTTTTTAACCTTGGTTTTTAAACTTCCATTTCTTTCTATATAACTTCTTATATATTTCCGAAATTTAGCATTATCACTTATATTCTCGGCAATTATATAACTTGCCCCCATGATAGCATCTTCTTTAGTTTTAACATTTTCATTTAAATACTTTAAAGCTTCTTTATCTATATCCGAATTATCAAACTTCATGATTAAATTAGCAAGAGGTTCTAATCCATTTTTTATTGCTTCACTTGCTTTAGTTTTCTTCTTTTCTTTATATGGTAAATATAAATCTTCAACATCAACTAACTTAGTACACTTAAGTATTTCTTCCTTTAACTCGGGAGTTAACATCCCTTTTTCATCAATCAATCTAATAACATCAAGTTTTCGATTATATAAATTTTCTTGATATTTATACATTGTTTCAATACTTCTAATAGCCTCTTCATCTAAAGCACCTGTTACCTCTTTTCGATATCTTGCTATAAAAGGAATAGTATTGCCTTCACTTAATAATTTAATAACAGCTTCAACCTGTCTTTTACTAATATTTAATTCATCAGTTAAAATTTTAATTATATCATCATTCATATTCTTACCTCACTTAATTATTATATATAATTTTTCCTTTAAAAATCAAGCCTTTTATTTTATTTTTTCAATAATCCACATATTTTCTTTTGAGGTAACAAGAATAAATCGAGATTTTTTTAGAATTTACTAGTTTTTATTTTAATTTTGTGATAATATTTAATAAAGGAGATGAATATGGATAAATTTAATGAAACAGTTAATTACCTTAAAGAAAAAGTTAAAGATATTCCTAAGATTGCTATTATCTTAGGATCAGGCCTTGGAAGTTTAGCCGATGATATTGAGGACAAAATCGTTATTCCTTATAAGGATATTCCAAATTTTCCTATTTCAACAGTCGCTGGTCATAAAGGAGAATTAATATTTGGTACTTTAAATAAGGTTCCAATTATTGCTATGAATGGAAGATTTCATTATTATGAAGGGTATGATTTAAAAGAAACAACTTATCCAATTAGAATTTTTAAGTTACTAGGTGTTGAGACTTTAATTTTAACTAATGCAGCCGGTGGTATTAATCTAACTTATGAAAAAGGTGATTTAATGATTATTGAAGATCAATTAAGTTTCTTTGCAGAAAGTGTTTTAAGAGGTCCTAACTTAGATGAATTTGGAGAAAGATTTATTGATATGAGTAATGTTTATACTAAAGAATATATTGAAATCTTAAAACCAATTGTTAAAGAAATAACTGGTAAATGTAATATTGGTGTTTATGCTTATATGAAAGGTCCTACTTATGAAACACCGGCCGAAATTAGGGCTTTAAGAGTCTTAGGAGCTGACGCTGTTGGTATGAGTACGGTTCCTGAAGCAGTTGTTGCAAGACACTCTGGATTAAAATGTGTTGGTATTACTTGTATTACTAATATGGCAGCTGGTATTTTCAATGAAACATTATCACATGAAGATGTAAAAGAAACAGCTTTAAGAGTTGAAGATAATTTTAAAAAGGTAATTAAAGAATTTATAACTAAAATAAAAGATTGAGACTACTCCCAATCTTTTTTCATGATAAGGTTACTTTAACATCTTTTTCTTTATATTCACGTCCTAGAACATAACTTACTGTAAGAGTTACTGTATCCCCCTTATTAAGATTTGCTAGAACACTTTGAATATCACTGAAGGCTTCGACTTTATCACCATTTATCTTAGTAATTATATTACCTATTTCAAGATCTGACTTATCAGCACCACTTCCTGGAACGATTTTTGAAATATAGAAACCTCTTGGCATATTTCTACCTTCACTTTCATCTTCCGTAATAATATACCCTTCAATTCCAATCGTTGGACTAGTATCTTCTTCTCCATTCATTAAAGATGTAATAAGTTTACTCACGTCAGATATTGGAATAGCAAAACCCATACCTTCAATACTAGCATTCGTACTCGTAGCACTTGATGAGTACTTAGCTGAATTAATTCCAACTACTTCTCCATTACTATTAAGAAGTGCTCCTCCACTGTTACCTCCATTAATAGCAGCATCTATTTGAATCATTTTATTTGTATAATCATCAATTGTTACTTCTCTATCAATAGCACTAACAACTCCTGTTGTCACAGATTGTCCATATCCAAGAGCATTTCCAATTGCTATTATTCCATTTCCAACTTTAAGTTCAGTTGAATCTCCCATCGTTGCTATTTTAATATTCTTTAAGGTATCTGCATCAAGTGACTTCTTAGAAACCGCAATAACAGCAACATCCTTTCTTTCAGAAGTACCAATTATTCTCGCATCAAAACTCTTTTCATTAATGAATTGAACTGACAACTCACTTGCTCCTTCAACAACATGATTATTGGTTAAAATCATAATATCATTATCAGACTCACTAATAATTATTCCTGAACCTGCTCCCTCTTGATATCTTTCATTATTAAAATAATTAAATCCAAAATATCCAGATGAGATTAAAGTCTTACTAGTAATAGCAACAATTGATGGCATGGCATTTTCAACAACTTCTGAAACATCTGTTACATAAACACCATTAATCTTATTATCACTTGTCTTAGTATATGTAAGTTCTATCTTATCTTTATTAAGGTTATCAATTTTATCCCCAACAAAAGATGATATATCATCCCAAAAGAATAAGACATTTAAACCAATTAAACTAACAACAAAGACAACACTTAAAGTTACAATAAGCCAAGTCTTATTTTTTTTCTTAGGTTCTATAACCCTCTCTACCTCTGCTTCTTCAACAGATTCTTCATTTTTTCTTTTTACCATAATATCATTTCCTTTCAAACATAATAAGTATAGTCCTTAATTGTTAAATAATTATTAAGGAATTATGAAGTTTTTGTGAAGTTTACAATTTTTCGAATAAACTTGTAAAACAATTAATTATATAAAATTAAAACCTAGTTATTGAAACTAGGCTTGAATGACTTAGAGCTTCAAAAGTTTTCTAAGCACTAATCGATATAAAGTATACCATGCTAATATAAATTAAGTCAATATTCTAAAAGCTAGTTTTTTGATTAAAATTGTAAGATGAAGTTTATAACATTTTCACCCAGGATCATTTATTACTCGCACCACCTGGAAGCGAAAAACATCGTCGCCTAGAATCATTTATTACTCGCACCATCTAGAAGCGAAAAACATTTTCATACTACAATATAAGTATACTTCTAATAGAAATATCAAATAATAAGTTTTAAAAAAATTGAATTAAGGCTTCGTAAGTTTCTTAAATACTAATCAATATAGATTGTATCATATAATAGTAATTGAGTCAATAATTTTCAAGAAAATTTTTAAGACTTTTTTTCACTTAAAACAAATTATATCTTATTATATAAAAAAATGACCTAGGGCTTCAAAAGTTTCCTAGGTACCGCTCGATATAAAATATATCAAATATTATACGTTGTGTCAAGTTTTTTTTAAAAAAATTAAAAAAAAACTAAGATTTGTAACATTAAGTTATTCTTAGTCTTTAATATTTTTAATTCATTTTTTCTTTCAAAGCAGCTTGCGCAGCAGCTAACCTTGCAATAGGAACACGGTAAGGTGAGCATGATACATAAGTTAGGCCAATATTATGACAGAATTCAACAGTTGTTGGTTCTCCTCCATGTTCGCCACATATCCCAAGTTTAATGTTAGGTCTTGTTTGACGTCCTTTTTCAGATGCCATTTTAACAAGTTGTCCAACTCCTTCTTGGTCAAGTTTAGCAAATGGATCAAATTCATAGATTTTATTTTGATAATAACTATCTAAGAATTTACCAGCATCATCTCTTGAGAAACCAAATGTCATTTGAGTTAAATCATTAGTTCCAAATGAGAAGAATTCAGCTTCTTCAGCAATCTTATCAGCAGTTAAGGCAGCTCTTGGAATTTCAATCATGGTACCAATATGATATTCCATATTAGAATTCTTTTCTTTCTTAACTAATTCAGCTGTTTCAACGACAACATCTTTAACAAATTTTAACTCTTTAACTTCTCCAACAAGTGGAATCATGATTTCAGGAGTAATAGCAAATCCTTCTTCTTCAGATACTTCAATAGCAGCTTCCATTAAAGCACGAGTTTGCATTCTAGCAATTTCAGGATAAGTTACAGCTAAACGGCATCCACGATGTCCCATCATTGGGTTAAATTCATGAAGTTCAGCACATTTTTCTTTTAAGTGTGAAACTGATACACCCATGTCTTTTGCAAGTGCCGCAATATCCTCTTCGGCTGTAGGTAAGAATTCATGTAAAGGTGGATCTAGATAACGAACTGTCATAGGAAGTCCATTTAAAGCCTTATACATTTCTTTAAAATCACCTTTTTGGAATGGAATTAACTCATTTAAAGCTTCTTCTCTTGCTTCAGGAGTTTCAGATAAAATCATCTTTCTAATTTTTGGAATTCTATCTTCTTCAAAGAACATATGTTCAGTACGGCAAAGTCCAATTCCCTCTGCTCCAAGTTCAACAGCTTTCTTAGTATCTCTTGGATTATCAGCATTAGTTCTAACTTGTAGACGTCTTGCTTCATCTGCCCATTCCATGATACGACCAAAGTTACCTGTTACAGATGCTTCAACGGTCTTAATATCACCTTTATAAATCTTACCAGTTGTACCATCAAGAGAAATATAATCTCCTTCTTTGAAAGTAACTCCACCTAAAGTAAATTCTTTTGCTTCTTCATTAATGTGAATATCGCCACATCCTGATACGCAGCAAGTTCCCATTCCACGAGCTACAACAGCAGCATGAGAAGTCATACCTCCACGAACGGTTAATACACCTTGGCTTGCTACCATTCCTTCGATATCTTCAGGAGTAGTTTCAAGTCTTACAAGAATAACTCTTTCGCCTCGGCCGCCAATTCCAGCAGCTTTAGCATCTTCGGCTGTAAAGTAAATACGACCAGCTGCAGCTCCAGGTGATGCAGGAAGACCTGTTCCAACTACTTCACCATTCTTTAAAGCTTCATTATCAAAAGTTGGATGTAATAATTGATCTAAGCTCTTAGCTTCAATTCGAAGTAAAGCTTCTTCTTTTGTAATTTTTCCTTCATCAACTAAATCACAAGCAATCTTAATAGCTGCTTGAGCAGTTCTCTTTCCATTTCTTGTTTGTAAGAAATATAATTTTCCTTCTTGGATTGTAAACTCCATATCTTGCATATCTTTATAATGTTCTTCTAGTTTATTAGCAATTTCCATGAAGTTTTTATAACATTCAGGTAGATCTTCAGCAAGTTTAGTAATAGGTTGAGGAGTTCTAACTCCAGCAACAACATCCTCTCCTTGAGCATTTATTAAGTATTCACCATAAATACCTTTTTCTCCAGTAGATGGATTTCTTGTAAATGCAACACCAGTTCCTGATGTATCTCCCATATTACCAAATACCATTGATTGAACATTAACAGCAGTTCCCCAATCACCTGGAATATCATTCATCCGACGATATACAATTGCTCTTGGGTTATCCCATGACCTAAATACTGCTTTAACAGCACCCATTAATTGTTCTTTAGGCTCTTGTGGAAATTCTTCTCCCATCGCATCAAGATAAACTTGTTTAAATCTCTTAACAAGTTCTTTTAAATCATCAACTGTTAACTCAGTATCGTATTTAACACCTTTCGCATTTTTAACTTCATCAATTATTTTTTCAAATGATGATTTTGGTACTTCCATAACAACATCGGAATACATTTGAATAAATCTACGATATGAATCATAAGCAAATCTTGGATTGTTAGTTTTTTTAGCAAATCCTTCAACAGCTTGATCATTCAAACCTAAATTTAAAATTGTATCCATCATACCTGGCATAGAAGCCCTAGCTCCACTTCTTACGGATACTAAAAGTGGATCCTCATTATCTCCGAATTTTTTTCCTCTCTTTTCTTCAAGTTTAGTTAAATATTCGAAAATTTGTTCTTCAATCTCTGGACTTATTTGTTTATCATTTTCATAATAAGCAGTACAAGCCTCAGTAGTAACTGTAAATCCTTCAGGGACAGGTAAACCTAAATTAGACATCTCAGCTAAGTTAGCACCTTTTCCACCTAAAAGATTACGCATGTCTTTGTTTCCTTCTTCAAAGGAATAAACATATTTCATATAATCCTCCCAACTCATATATTATATAAAAAAAAAGATGTTCTGGCAACACCTTTTTAACTTACTTTACACGAATAGACACTTTTTTACTCTACCCAGTTATATCCAGCTTGTTTACAAGCATTTTCACCTAAAGAACTTGGATAGCCATTACCATCATAGCATTGACCATTACTAGCTGAACCACCATCATTATTACCTGATGACTTATATCCCCAACATTGTAAGAATTGTTGCCATGTATTAGTAGCATCTTCAGTACCATCAACATTAACTATACTATTAACAGTATTTAATATTAAAGTTATAAGTGGAATAATTAAGAAGATAACTAAAGCATAAATAAGTCTTCTAATAGCAGTCTTTTGAGCTTTCTTAACTTCTTTTTCATCACCATTAGTCATAGCTTTAAACATATCAATAGCACAAAGTATAATTAAAACAGCAGGTACCCCAAATTGAATAATTGTAAATACCGTTTTAACAATTGATACTAAAGTAGCAATTAAATTTCCATCCTTACATAATTCAGACATTTCAATTAAAGTTTGAAATAAATTCATAAAAATTCCTCCTAAAACACAATTTCATAACAATATAATACTAAATTTATTCAAATAAATCAAGTATTTTAGTTATATTTTTTATTTTTTTCGACATAATCCCAACAATCTTTCCAACTATTATCATAATTAAAAGGTACGATACTGTCTGCAAGTCTTAAAAATGCTGGTATTATAAATGGAAGTAGATATATAATAATAGCATACAAAATTTTCATAACGACACCTTTTCTTAAACTCTTAATTTCATCTTCTTTTTTAGATACAATTAACTTAAATATATCAATTGTACATAACACAATAAGAACAATTGGTATAAAAAATCTAATTAAATCAAAAAGTGTTACTATTACTCTAAATACAGTTTGCATATCAGAATTACACATACTCCTCACCACCTAGTTGCTAATTATAGCATATTTTTAATAAAATTGCAACTATTTAAAGAAATCAATGTAGATGTTTTTAAAAAAAGTCATTGAATAATTCATAAAGGAAATGGTCATACTATAGATAGGTGATAAAGAAATG
>CANRHS010000024.1 GCA_947630495.1 uncultured Bacilli bacterium
AAAAAATAAAACGGTGGCGACCATCGGATTCTGGTCTATGGAGGATACAAAGTATCCTATGAAGTAGAAAAAGAAAGTCGTGAGGCTTTCAAGTGATTTTTGAATTTATTTGAAAATTACCTTCGTTCTGACATTTATCACGACATTTGTTTCTTGCAACAATCATTAAGATAGTTTATAATAGTTTTAGAAGGTGGATTATGAATAATAAAAAAGTAATAGATGAATACTTAGATTATTTAAAATATAATAAAAACTATAGTGACAAAACAATACTTAATTATAAACTTGATTTAGAAGATTACTTTAAATTATTAGATAGAGAAGGAATTAAATATAAAGATGTAACTTATGATATCCTTATGAATTTATTTCAATATTATGAGACTAAAAACTTAGTTAATAAAAGTGTTAGAAGACACATAAGTGCTATCAAAGGATTTTATAAATATTTAACTTTAGAAGGAACAATTAAAGATAATCCCTTCAATTTAGTTAGTCTTCCTAAAAGTGCTAAGAAGTTACCAAGATATTTATCTTACAATGAATTACTTGAAATATTTCATAGTTTAGAAATTAAAACTCCTTATGATTTAAGAGATAGACTTATTTTAGAACTATTATATGCAACGGGAGTTAGAGTTTCTGAGTTAACCAATATTAAATTATCTGATATTGACTATTCTAATCAAAGTATAAGAATACTTGGTAAGGGTGAGAAAGAAAGAATAGTTTATTATAATGATGTTGTTGCAGATTTATTGAAAGATTATTTAAAAGACTATCAAGAATTAAATAAAAAAGGGGAAGATTACTTAGTTTTAAATTATCATGGAGAACATTTAACAACCGCTGGAGTTAGTTATATAATAAATGAAGTAATTAAAAAAATTAGTTTCAATAAACATGTAACTCCTCATATGTTAAGGCACTCTTTGGCAACGCATCTTTTAAATAATGGCTGTGATTTACTAACTGTTCAAGAACTACTTGGACATTCATCCATCTCAACAACCGGGATTTATACCCATGTAACTTTAGATGAAGTTAAAAAAGTTTATCAGAATTGCCATCCCAGAGGAGAAAAAAAGAAGGATTAATCTTTTACCTGAATTGGAATAGATTTTAATTCTTCTTTTATTAAGTCATCAAATTTCATAATACTAAGATAAAGAATGGTGGTTTTGAGTTCAATATCTAAAACTTCATCATCAATATCTTTATAATTAGTAATAATTGGAATATCTAAGGTTCCTTTTATTTTCTTTAAATACTCACGTCCTTCAAGGTCAAATCCTAAAACTCTTAAATAATTAATTGGTATATCTTTAGGATTTTCTTTTAAATTAGTTAAAATATGTAAAAACATTCTGTTTAATCTTGTATAAGTATATCTTTTAGATTTAATACTATCGATTAACTCTTGATAAGAATTAACTTGATAGATAACTTTTTTAATCTTCTTGTCGATTCCTTCTGTGACATCATAATATGTGTCTAATTCATCTATTTCACTTATTAATTTATATTTTAATAATAAAAAGTAATTATCTAAATAATTTCTTGGAATATTAAGTAAATCTTTGGTTTCTTTAGGGACATAGTTGGTAATATCAATTTTTTCTAAATAAGCTTTTCTAATACTAGTTGCACTTGATATAAGTTCAGATAACTCTTGATTTAGATATTCATTAGTTCTCTTTAAAGTTAGAGGTTTTATTTTGTAATTATTAAGCATAATGGTTTTAATATAAGATATTGCTAAGATATCGTTGGAGTATTCTAACTTCGTGCCAGTTAAATCATATAAGGCTTTTGAAACACTTGCAGGATAACTATTTCCTAAATCAAGAAACTTTTTAACTAGCAAATCATATTCTTTATTGTAGAGCATACAACGAGTTAGATTCTTAAAAATATCAATGTCATTAGTTTCACTTCCAAAGACAAGATAATCCATATCTAATTTTTCAAGAATAAAGACCGCTTTTTCAGCAAAAAGGTCAGCAGCAGAAGTTGCAAAGACAAAGGGGAGTTCAATTACTAAATCAACCCCATAGATTAAAGCAAGTCTAGTCTTTTGCCACTTAGTTAAGAAAGATGCTTCTCCTCGTTCTGTGAAACTTGAACTCATAACTAAAGTGATAAAAGAATTTGGAAACATATCTTTAATTCTTTGTAAGTGATAAATATGACCATTGTGAAAAGGATTGTATTCACAAATAATACCAACTTTTTCCATACACTTCACCTAAGATAATTATACTAAATAATAAGAAAAAATTCAAATAATACTTGAAAAAACACTTAAAAAGTGGAAAAAAGTCGTTCAAAGATTAAAAAATGCTTGTAAATTCTAAATTTATTTGCTATAATTTAATGGACATGCGAAGGAGGAATGAAAAATGGCAAAACTTGGGAATAGACAAAGAAAGACTTTAGTTTGTTCAGAATGTAATGAAGAAAACTATAGAACTAACAAAAATGTTCGAAATACAACTGAACGTTTAGAATTAAAAAAATATTGTAGCAAATGTCAAAAGCATACTGTTCACAAAGAGAAAAAATAATTGATAGGGTGATAATATGATAAATGTAAATGATTTTAAAATAGGAATGACTATTCAATATGAAGGAAATATTTATACAGTTTTAGAGTTTCAACATGTAAAACCTGGTAAAGGAGCAGCAATTGTTAAAGCTAAACTTAAGAATTTAAGAACTGGTTCAATTGCTGAATATACTTTTAATGCCGGAGTTAAGGTTGAGGCTGCTAGAATTGAAAAGAAACCAATGCAATTTTTGTATTCTATGAATGATACTTATTATTTCATGAATATGAATGATTATGAACAAATAGAACTTCCTAAAAGTGTAATTGGAAATGATGCTAAACTATTAAAAGAGAATTTAGATGTTGATATTATGTTCTTTGAAGGTGAAATGTTAGGAATGAATTTACCTGATAAGATTGCTATGAAAGTAGTTCATACAGAACCTGGTGTTAAAGGAAATACAACTTCTACAGCTATGAAAGATGCAACTCTTGAAACTGGTTTAGTTGTTAAAGTTCCTATGTTTATTGATCAAGATGAAGTTGTTTTGATTTCTAGTAAAGATGGAAAATATGTATCTCGTGCATAATTTCTTTTTTTTTGACCTTATTATGACATTCTTCGACATTAAGATTTTATAAAATAGTCTTGGTGATTTAAATGAGGAGATTTTATATTTTTAATGTTAGAAGTGAATTACAAAATTTATATAAGGAGAACTTTGATAGTTTATATAAGATATTAAATAGTCTATATAATATGAGTAGTGATGAACTCTCGTATGGTTATAATTTGTTTAAACAAATATGTACTAAGATAGATACTTTAGCGATTAATAATAAATTATATTTAAAGATGCATAATGATTTAGTCTATACTAAAATTGATAATGAACATGTTATTAATAATCTCTATAAAGATGAGGTGAGTGTTTTAAAAGTTAAAAAGAGTCATATGGTACTAGATTGTAATACATCGTATTCTTCGTTTTTTAGTTTACTACATGATTTTGGATGTAACTTCTTTGTCTGTGACTTTGGAACAGGGGACTATTTCTTTTTATCGGATATTGAACTTATCGTAGATTGACAAATGTTAAAAAATAGAGTATAATAATAGCACAAAAAAGGAGATACTATGGATATAAATTTATTAAGAGAAAGTAAAGTTCTTTGTTTAAAACTTAAAAGAGAAAGGTTAAAACAAGAATTAAATTATTTATATAATTACAAAGAATTTTTATTAAAACAAAAAGAAGAACAAGAAGAGAAAACTAAAGAAGTTGAATTTGTTAAAAGACTAGTATTAAAGAAACCATTTAGGGGCAAGATGTACGAAGTTTGTTAAAATGTGTTGACTTTAATTGAAGTGTATTATATAATGTAAATGTGATTGAGCTTTGGTAACCCGTGTGGGCCAAGGCCGTTTTATTTTGAATAAATTTGTTCTAATAAGAAATCTTTAACATATTCTTTAATGAGTGAGGGAAAAGAGTATGGATAAAAAAGAAATAATAAAAAACATTGCTTTAAGGTCAGGTGGAGATGTTTATCTTGGAGTAGTTGGAGGAGTTAGAACGGGAAAAAGTACCTTCATTAAGAAAGTAGTTGAAACTTTGATTGTTCCGAATATTCCTGATGAGTATGAAAAGAAAAGATGCTTAGATGAAGTTCCTCAAAGTGCGGCAGGAAAAACAGTTATGACAACGGAACCAAAGTTTGTTCCTAATAATGCAATTGATATTAATATTGATGATTTTTCTTGTAAGATTAGATTAATTGATTGTGTTGGTTATATCATTGATAATGCTAAAGGAATTGAAGATGAAAATGGACCAAGAATGGTTAAAACTCCTTGGTATGATGAAATGATACCGTTTAAGGAAGCAGCTGAGATTGGAACTGAGAAAGTTATTAAAGAACATTCAACAATTGGAATTGTTGTTACAACAGATGGTTCAATTGGAGAATTCACAAGAAATGATTATCTTGATGCTGAGGATAGAGTAATTAATGAATTAAAAGAATTACATAAACCATTTATTGTTATTTTAAATTCAACACATCCAACTTTACCAGATACCGTTAAGTTAGCCGAATCTTTAAAAGAAAAATATAATGTTCCGGTTATGCCAATTTCGGTTGATGCTATGAGTGAACATGATATGTATGATATTTTAAGAGAGGCTTTATATGAATTTCCAATTATTGAAGTAAAAGTTAAACTTCCAGATTGGATAGCAGTTTTGAATCATAATCATCCAGTTAAGAAAGTTTATATTGATAAAATAAGAGAAAGTGTTGTTGAAATTGATAAACTAAGAGATGTTGAAAAGATAACTAGTCATTTCACGGAAATTGCAGAGATTGAAAAAGCGTATCTTTCAAATGTAGATCCTGCAACCGGGGAAGTAATTGTAACTTTGGAAGCACCAGATGATTTATATAATAAGGTTTTACATGAAATTATTAATATTGATATAAGTAATAAAAAAGATTTATTAAAACTATTCCAAGAATATAGTATAGCGAAAACCGAATATGACCAGATTAAATATGCCTTAAAGATGGTTAAACAAACCGGATATGGAGTTGCAACTCCAACCTTGAATGATATGAAATTAACAACACCAGAGATTACAAAGCAAGGAACGAGATTTGGAGTTAAACTTCAAGCAACTGCTCCATCAATTCATATGATTAGAGTTGATGTGAATTCAACATTTGAACCTATTATTGGTTCAGAACTTCAAAGTAGAGAGTTAATCAATCACTTAATGAAAGATTATGAAACCGATCCAGCGAACATTTGGAAAAGTGAAATCTTTGGAAGAAGTCTTGATGTAATTGTTCAAGAAGGTATTCAATCGAAAATTAGTTTAATGCCTGAAAATATAAGATTTAAATTACAACAAACCTTAACAAAAATCGTAAATCGGGGAAGCGGAAACTTAATAGCAATTGTTTTATAAACTAGGTATTCCTAGTTTTTTCGTATATAAAAAGAAAAAATCAATTTTTCAATCGACTTTTCCTAAAATCCAATCAATAGATACATTATGCTTTTTCGCAATTTGATAAATAAAAGAAGTAGTAATTAAAACTTTAGCATTTTCATAGGCACTTAATGTTGAGTGAGTAGTGTTAAGTTCTTTAGCAAGTTGTTCTTGTGTAAGTCCATTTTTGATTCTAACTTCTTTTAATCTCTTAGCCATTACTTCTAAATCAATACTTTTATTAACAAGATGATATTCTTTAGATTTTGTTAATCCTAAAATATAATCAATACTAACATTGAAGAAATTAGCGTATTTGTTTAATTTTCGAAGAGGAATAGTTTCACGACCAGTTTCCCAGTCGGAAATAGAACTTCTATTTGGAATTCCAAGTTTAGCTGCAAGATCATCTTGCGACATGTCAGAGTCCTCTCTTAAGGATCTTAATCTTTTTATATTCATATTTACCACCATATTAATTTTCCCATTTAATTGATTAATATTCTTAAAATGTCGGATAATACGACAAAATAATTTTTAAAAGTAACTATTTAAGTAAATTTTAGTATTTTCTTAACTAATATGTTTATAATAAATATCATATAAATATATGAAAATAATTGATATAATACGCTTATTTAGAATATAATATATTAGTAAAAAGTAATTCGCCTAAAAATATTTTTAAAAAAAGTGAAAAAAAACTTGACAATAGGGAAAACCTAGTATAAAATATTAAATGTTGTTGCGGATTATGTCTGGCTAGCTCAGTTGGTAGAGCAACTGACTCTTAATCAGTGGGTCTAGGGTTCGAATCCCTAGCTGGACACCATATGTTATGTAAATGGGCTTGTAGCTCAGCTGGTTAGAGCGCACGCCTGATAAGCGTGAGGTCGATGGTTCAAGTCCATTCAGGCCCACCATTTATGAATTTTTTGCCTCAATAGCTCAGTTGGTTAGAGCACTTGACTGTTAATCAAGGGGTCCTAGGTTCAAGTCCTAGTTGAGGCGCCATTTTTTTTGGCCAGTTGGTGAAGTGGCTTAACACACCACCCTTTCACGGTGGCATTCACGGGTCCGAATCCCGTACTGGTCACCAATGTAGTTATTAACTCTTAGGAAAGAGTTTTTCTTTTGCTTAAAATTTCTTGCTGTTCACGTTTTTTTGTGTTATAATACTTGCAGCTTTAGGAGGTGTAGAGGTTGGATAAAAAAAGAATTGATGTATTACAGGAAGAAAATAAAGTTTATGAAAATCAAATATATGCAATTGAAAATGATATTGCCGATAAAAAGATAATTAATAGAATGAGTTTAATCATAATCTTTTCTTTTTCTCTTGCCATTATCTTGGGAGGAGTTAGTATATTCAGTAAATATTTTCAAAATATAATACCTATTTTAATTCAAGAAATCTTCGATGTTTTACCGATTTCCGCTCTTGTTTATCTAGGAGCAAGATTAGCTACTTCATTTATATATGGTTTTAATAATTCTAATTTGAAAAAAATAAAAACAATGAAGAGAAAAATAAAAAGAAACAATAATGAATTAGAGAAAATAGTTCATATTAATAATGAAAAAACGAAGGTAAATGAAGAGACTAGAACATATACTTTAGAAGATTATAGTTATCAGGATAGTTTATCTAATACTTCTAAGGTTAAAAAAATTGGAGCAATTAAAAGATAAAAGATAAAAATCTAAAATTTACTTGACAAGATACCTCACTTATTCTAAAATATTAGTAGAAGGGAAAGTGGGATATATGTATAAAGATGAATTTAATCTTACAAGTGACATGATTTTAGAGAAAAGTTTTAAGATAGATACAAGAGGATATAGATTAAAAGAAGTTGATCAGTTTTTAGATTTAATAATTGCTGATTATGAACAATTCTATACGATTATTAGAAATCTTGAAAAAGAAAAAGAAGATAATCTTGAACAAATTATTAATTTGAAACAAGAAATTAGAAATTTAAAGACTAATGTTGAAATTGCTAAATCTGCTCCAAGTAGTAGTGTGCCTGGTGCTAATTTAGATGTTTTAAAGAGATTATCACGACTTGAAAAAGTTGTATATGGTAATGAAACCGAAGAAAAAGAAGAAGATAGTGAAGAATAAAAAATGCTTGGGCAAACGCTGCATACTAGTTATGTAGAGGAAAGTCCATGCTCACAATAACTGCGATGTTATTAGTGTTCGTGTTAGAGGAAAAAATAACTCTAAGTAGCATATTTGCTAACGGCTATGAAATAACCTAAGTTTTTAATATGGTTAGAGTAATTATAAAAGTGCTATAGTGATGAAGAATCTGGAAACGGAGGAAGTGGAACATAGTAAACCCCACGAGTGAGAAACCCAAATTTTGGTAGGGGAGTTAAGATGAGGGAATAAAACCAAATCTTGAATCGAAAGATAGATAAATGTTTGCCACCTATATGGTACAGAACATGGCTTATAAAGCATTTTTTTATTAAATTAAATCTTTGAGGTGATTTATGAAAGAAATTGGAGAATATTTAAGGGAAGAAAGAAGAAAAAATAGTGTTAGTATAAATGAAGCAAGTGAGGATTTAGATATTAATCCATCTCTTTTAGAAGCAATTGAAGATGGAAACGCCAAAGCATTTAAAGATTTATTTGAATTAAAAGAATTAGTTGGAGTTTATGCTAAATACTTAGGACTTGATGTTGATAAAATACTTGATGAGTTTAATGACTTTGTCTTTGAGAAAACTTCGAAGATATCCTTAGATGATATTAGAAAAGTTAAAAATGAAGAAGAAAAAGTAAATAGAGTTGTATCTCCGTATACTAAAATTAAACATACAAGATATGATATCGCACCGATTGTCTTACTTATTGCTTTCTTATTATTTATCTCTTTAGTTGTTTATTTAGTCTTAAAAGTTGCAACTAAAGAACCTACAATCAACAAAGAATTAATGGGAGGAGTAGAAGTATATGAATTTACCAAATAAATTAACAGTTACAAGAATTATTTTAACAATTGTAATAATTATTTTATGTTTATTTCCGTTTTATAGTTTAGGTATTAATTTTCCAAAGTTTAATATTTCGGGATTAGTTATTGATTCAACTTATTTTATTGCCGGATTTATCTATATTATTGCAGCTGGGACCGACTTTTTAGATGGACAGATTGCAAGAAGTAAAGGTTTAGTAACTGATACAGGAAAATTACTTGATGCGATTGCTGATAAAGTTTTAGTTAACTCCGTACTTGTAATATTCGCGTGCAAGGGTTTTATTCCAGCAATTGTTCCCGTTATTTACATCTTCCGGGATGAAGTTGTTAATAGTTTAAAGATGGATGCTTTAAAGAAAGGCAAAGTAGTTGCTGCAATTATGTCTGGAAAAATTAAAACAGCTAGTATGATGATAGGACTTGGACTTATGTTCTTTTATAACTTACCATTTGAATTATTTAACTTAAAAGTTGCTGATTTCTTGATTTATTTTGCGGTTGTTATGTCAATAGTTTCTTTAGTTGAATACTATAAGTTATGGAAAAAATTAAAATAAATTGCAAATAACCTTGAAATTTAACATATATTATAGTAAAATACATTTAGGAGTTGAGATTATGTGGATTGATATATTACAAGTATTTCTTGGCTTTGTTATTGGAGCGGTTGTTGGTTTCTTTGTATCAAGAAAACTAATGACTAAGTACATGAAGAAGAATCCTCCAATTAATGAAGAAATGATAAGAGCTTTAATGAGTGGAATGGGAAGAACTCCAACTCAAAAGCAAGTAAATCAAATGATGAAGCAAATGCAAAAGTATATGTAAATTGGAAAAGAGATAATAATAGTAATCTTATTTCAAGAAAGTAATTGGTTGATGGAAAATTACAATAAGACCTATTTATCTACTCTTTAGAGAACCTAATCAGTTCCGGGGAGACTCGTTAAATCTAAGAGTTAAATAAGGACTGGTACCGTGCATTTGCACTCCTTACCAATCCTTTTTTGTTTAAAGGGAGGAATTTATGTTAAACAAATATTTTACAGAAGAAGAAATCTTAAATTTAAAAAATAATAAGGACTTACTTGAAAAAAGTTTAGATTTAATTTTAAAACTTTTTAATGATAAGACTGATAAGGAAGGAATACCTTATATTGTTCATTTAATGATGGTTTATAAAGGAGTCTCCTCGTATAATGAGAAGATAATTGCCTTACTTCATGATGTCTTAGAAGATACCGATGTTACAGATTCAGATTTAAGATATTTAGGTTATAATGATGAGATAATTGAACCACTTATTTACTTAACGAAGAAAAAAGGTGAATATTATTCCGATTATATAGAGAGAATAATAATGAGTCATGATATTCATGTTTATAATGTTAAACTTTCTGATTTAAAACATAATATGGATATAAATAGAATTAAAAATCCAACTGTGAATGATTATGAAAGAATAACTAAAAGATATAAACTTGCGTATGAAAAATTAATAAATGCAATAGAAAATTTAAAAGGAGAGGATGAAAAATGTTAGATATTAAATTTGTAAGAGAAAACAAGGATATAGTTAAAGAAAATATTAAAAAGAAATTTCAAGATGAAAAGTTAGAATTAGTTGATAAGGTCATTGAGTTTGATAAAGAGGTTAGAGAACTTAAAAAAAATGGAGATGATCTTCGGAGTGAAAGAAAGAAGATAAGTGATAAGATAGGCTTATTATTTAAAGAAGGTAAAAAAGAAGAAGCCGAGAATGCTAAGAAGGAAGTTGTTGCAATCAATGAAAAACTAGTTTCTATGGAAGAAAGAGAAGCGGAACTTAACGCAGAAATTAAAAAGATGATGATGGTTATTCCAAATATCATAGACCCAAGTGTTCCAATTGGAAAAGATGACACCGAAAATGTTGAAATGGAAAGATTTGGAGAACCAGTTGTGCCTACTTATGAAATTCCATATCATGCAGATATCTTAGAAAAATATAATGGACTTGATAAAGATGCCAGTGGTAGAACAAGTGGAAATGGCTTTTATTTCTTAGTTGGTGATATGGCGAGACTTCATAGTGCCATGCTATCTTATGCCAGAGACTTCATGATTAATAAAGGATTTACTTATTGTATTCCACCGTTCATGATTCGAAGCGATGTTGTAACCGGAGTAATGTCATTTAAAGAGATGGATGCAATGATGTATAAAATTGAAGGTGAAGATTTATTCTTAATTGGTACAAGTGAACATTCTATGATTGGAAGATTTAAAGATCAAATCGTAAAAGAAGATAGCCTGCCAATTACGTTAACTTCTTATTCTCCATGTTTTAGAAAAGAAGTAGGAGCGCATGGAATTGAAGAAAGAGGAGTATATCGGGTTCATCAATTTGAAAAACAAGAAATGGTTGTTTTATGTAAACCAGAAGATTCAATGGATTGGTATAAAAAAATGTATGGATTTACAGTTGAATTCTTTAGAAGTTTAGATGTTCCAGTTCGAACTCTTGAATGTTGTAGTGGAGACCTTGCCGATTTGAAAGTTAAGTCATGTGATGTTGAAGCATGGAGTCCAAGACAACAAAAGTATTTTGAAGTTGGTTCATGTTCAACTTTAGGAGATGCTCAAGCAAGACGTCTTGGAATTAGAACAAAAGGTGAAAAGGGAACTTACTTTGTCCATACTTTAAATAATACAGTTTTA
Source organism: uncultured Bacilli bacterium (assembly GCA_947630495.1). GTDB lineage: Bacteria > Bacillota_I > Bacilli_A > RF39 > UBA660 > RUG591. The sequence continues at coordinate 11,247 of CANRHS010000024.1, forward strand.
GCAAGCCCAAGAGCCTTGATTGCTTATCTTGAAAATAATTATCAAGAAGATGGTAGTATCAAGATTGCCCCTGCCTTAAGACCTTACATGGGTGGTATGGAAGTTATAAGACCAAAAGAATAATAGTTTCTTTAAAAGAGAAAGTAGCAAAAGAAGTACATATAGTTTTTTCAGTAATTTACTGAAAAGATGATTAAAATGCTTCTTTTTTAATATTTGTTAGTTTGATTGAAGAAAAATGCCAAAAGTGGCAAAAATCTTCAATAAACTATTGCAAAAAAATTAAAATATTATATAATGAAATTGAAGAAAAATGCCAAAAGTGGCAAAAATCTTCAATAAACTATTGCAAAAAAATTAAAATATTATATAATGAAATTGAAGAAAAATGCCAAAAGTGGCAAAAAACTTCAATGAACTATTGCAAAAAAAATTAAAATATTATATAATGAAATTGAAGAAAAATGCTAAAAGTGGCAAAAAACTTCAAAAGGAGAAAATATGAAAGAAATAAAAAGAGAAATTTATCTAAAAAGATTAATTAATCGAAAGGAAAACGGATTAATTAAAGTAATAACTGGTATTAGAAGATGTGGTAAGTCGTATTTATTAGATCCAATATTTAAAAATTATTTACTTGATAATGGTGTAAAAGAAAATCATATTATTAAATTGGAATTAGATAAAGAAGAAAATAGTAAATATCTAGATTCGCATGAATTGAATCTTTATATAAAGTCTCAAATAAAAGATAAAGAGATGTATTATATTTTATTAGATGAAATTCAGTTAGTAAATAATTTTGAATCTGTTTTAAATGGTTTTTTATATGAAAGAAATCTTGATGTTTATGTTACAGGCAGTAATTCAAAGTTTTTATCATCAGATATTATTACTGAATTTAGAGGGCGAGGAGATGAAATAAGAGTATTCCCATTATCTTTTTCTGAATATGTTGGAGCTTTTAAAGGCGATAAAATAGAAGCTTGGAATGAATATGCTTTATACGGAGGCTTGCCTTTAATTTTATCTAAAAAGACTGATGAAGAAAAATCAAAATATTTAAAAGATTTATTTGAGCAAACTTATTTAAAAGATATAATTGAGCGTAATAATATTCAAAGATTTGATATTATAGATTCAATTATTAATCTTTTAGCTTCCTCAATTGGCTCACTTACTAATTCTCAAAAAATATATAATACATTTGTAAGTAATGGTGAGAAAGAAATTTCATTGAATACTGTAAATTCTTATATAAAATATATTGAAGATTCTTTTATTGTTAATAAATCTAATAGATATGATGTTAAAGGTAAAAAATATATTCAAACTCCTCAAAAATATTATTTTTCAGATGTTGGACTTCGCAATGCTAGATTAAATTTTAGGCAACAAGAAGAAAATCATATAATGGAAAATATAATTTATAACGAATTGATAGTAAGAGGCTATAATGTTGATGTAGGTGTAGTTGAAATTAGGGATGAATCTAAAAACAGAAAACAATTGGAAGTTGATTTTGTGTGTAATTCAGGAAACAAAAGATATTACATTCAATCAGCATTAAACTTAGAAACAAGAGAAAAGACAATACAAGAAGAGCGTCCTTTAATGAATATAAACGATAATTTTAAAAAAATAATTGTAGTAAAAGATAATATAAAACATTGGTATACAGAAGAAGGAATATTAATTATTGGAATACAGGAATTCTTACTAAACCAAGATAGTTTGAATTTATAATTATAAAGTCGAAAAATTATCTTCCTTTTTATAAAAATCAACAAAATGCTTGACATTTATGGTACTATATTTTAAAATAATAGTAATGAATGTGCTAGAAAATAGGAGGCGTTATGGAGCAAGCGATTATAGATTTAATTATCGATTCTGATTGTGCCAATGATATAAAAGATGAAGATAAAGTTTATCCAGATATTGATATAGAAAAAGATTTAAATCATGATTTGATTGAGAAGGCTAGAAAACTTGCAGATATTAATATTGGTTATAAGAAAACTCATTCTTGGGTTAATATGACTGATTTAGAAATGCTAAAAAGTGCTGGTTTATACAAGAAAGATGAAGAAACAAAAAAAGAGGGTGTAACTTTAGCTGGAATTATGTTATTTGGATATGATAATGTAATAGCAAATGTTAACAAGTTTTGTAGAACTGATGCAATTTTAAGAATAGATGATTTAGATAGATATGATGATAGAGACTTTATTGAGACTAATCTTTTAGATATGTATGATAGATTATTAGATTTTATTGGAAAATATACTAAAGATAGATTTACTTTAAATTCTAAAAATATTAGAGTAAGTGCTATTGGTATAATTGCTAGAGAAATGGTAGTAAATAGTTTAATGCATCGAGATATTACTGATGGACATTTTAGCAGAGTAATCATCTATGAAGATAAAATGATAATGGAAAATCCAAATTCATTTGCAACCATGGGGATAATGACAGTTCATAACTACATACCATTAGCAAAAAATCCAACATTGGCCAATTTTTTTAGGGAAATTGGCTATGCCGATGAACTTGGAAGTGGAGTAAGAAGAATAACGGAAAACTCAATTTTATATTCCGGCAAACCTCCAATTATAGAAGATAAAGAAATGTTTAGAATAACAATTCCTTTGAAAAGAGATAGGCGATATGACGAAGTAGAATTAAAAATGCTTGTTGAACAAGAGATGAGTGGAGAAAATTTAGAAGATGGCAGTTTAAATGGCAGTTTAAATTCTGATAATAAAACAGTTTTAGCAATATTGATAAAAAATCCTTTTATAACTGCAGAAGAAATGAGCCTAAAAACTAATTTTTCACTGAGAAAAATTTATAGGGCATATGATGAATTAAAAGAAAAAGGTTACATTGAACGAGTAGGTTCACGAAAAACAGGACACTGGAAAGTATTAAAGTAAAGGAGGAATGGTTTTATGCCAACACCACATAATGAAGCTATAAAGGGGAGTATAGCAAAAATAGTTTTAATGTCAGGAGACCCATTAAGAGCTAAATATATTGCAGAAAAATATTTAGAAAACTCTGAATTAGTAAATGATGTAAGAGGAATGTATGCTTATACTGGTTTTTATAAAGGCAAAAGGATAACAGTAATGGGACATGGTATGGGAATGCCTAGTATTGGAATATATTCTTATGAATTATTTAAATTCTATGATGTTGATGTTATTATTCGAATGGGTTCCTGTGGTTCTTATAATCCAACTTATAAAATAGGTGATACTATTCTTACTAATAAAGTTAAAACTATAAGTAATATAAGTAAAGAAATACTAGGGGAAGAAATATATGAACTTCCAATACACGAAAATATAAATGAAAAACTAAAAGAAAGTGCAAGAGATTTAGGTATCGAACTAAAAGAAGCCTGTGTTACAACAGTTGATGTCTTTGATGTTTACTTTGAAAACATTAGAAATAATAAAGACTTTGAAATAGTTGAAATGGAAGCCTTTGGATTATTTGCAATGGCTAAACTTTTAAATAAAAAATGTGCTTGTTTGTTAACTGTTGTTGATGGAACTTTTTCTGAAGATGAAATTAGCCCTGAAGACCGTGAAAAGAAATTAGATTCCATGATAAAAGTTACCTTAGAGACAACCTTAAAACTAAACTGAATGTCTAATCATTCTTTTTTTTCTTGCTAATAGGAATTTTACATGTTATAATCTATTTGTAAGGAGAAGTTATGAAGAAGTTTATAGATAAATACCGAAAATGGAATCCTGCTAAAGAAGTTCGTTTATTACTTTTATTTATACCTATTTTATTTTTATTTATGACCTTTAAAATTGATAATGACTTTTGGTTTTTAATTAAAATAGGTAAGACAATTTTAGAAAAAGGATTTATTACAACTGAATTATTTACCATTCATTCTAATATGACTTTTATTCCTCAACAATGGCTTACGGATATAATCTTTTATTTTATTTATAATAAATTAGGTATATATGGAATATTTAGTTTTCTTTTAATTATTAATTTTTTGGTAATTTTTATCATGTATAAACTATGTTTACTTATAACTGATAATAAAATAAAATTATCTTTATTAATAACAATTATATCTGATGTTATTCTAGAAATATCAGTTTTTAAAACAAGACCTCAAATCTTTGATATTTTATTTATCTTATTAGAAATTTATTTATTAGAATTATATATTAAGAGGCAAAGAAAAATTTATTTAATAGGACTACCTTTAATATCATTACTAATGTTAAATTTACATGCTTCTATTTGGCCTATGATATTTGTAATTTTAATACCTTACTTTTTAGGTAAAATAAAACTAAAAAACTTTACTAAAGAAAATTATAAATTAAAACCTTTAATTATTACTACTATAATTATGTTATTAATAACTTTAATTAATCCATATAAATTAGAACTTCATAAATACTTATTTACATCATATGGAGTAAATTATATAAATAATATAGTTGGAGAAATGAAAAGTGTTACTATAACTAAGGGGTTAATAATATATATTTATATATTCTTAGTTATTCTATCTTATTTCTTTAATAAAAATAAAATTAATTTAACATATTTATTATTAATATTAG
>CANRHS010000025.1 GCA_947630495.1 uncultured Bacilli bacterium
ACCAAAAGGAAATTGGAATAAATTTTCCCGCGTATGTTTGGAAAATTTTAAGACATTTTCAAAAACTATTGACAGAAAATTACCAAAGTCCTGTTAAACATTAGTTAAAATGTCACCGATTTTATATAAGTTTCTTTATAATTCCTCATTGACAACAGGAACCCAGTAACAATTCTTATAGATTTTGTAATATCTTAAAAATAAGATATTACAATAAGTATGGCGAATTATTACTGCCTATTATCAATGAATGCTTATAAAGAAACTATTAAATAATGGTAGTGACATTTTAACTAATGATAAGGTGACATTTTAAAAAAAGATTAACAGAAAATTACCAAAGTCCTTGTTTTTAAAGTAAGAGAGTGTTAAAATTAAAGAAAGGGAGTGATAAAATATGAATTGTCCATTTTGTTATAAGATTGAAAATATTGAACCGGTTTTAGAAAATGATTTAGCTTATGCTTTTTATGATGAGTTTCCCGTTTCTAAAGGACATATGTTATTTGTTACTAAAAGACATGCTGATGATTTTTTTGATATCACGGAAAATGAAAGAGTGGCTATTTTTAATTTAGTAGATGATGCTAAAAGATTAATTGATGCAGAATTTAAACCTGATGGTTATAACCTTGGCTGTAATATTGGAGAAGCAGCTGGGCAAACTGTTAAACATATGCATTTACATTTAATACCAAGATATAATGGAGATGTAGAAGATCCTAAAGGTGGAATTCGGGGTGTAATACCTGATAAAAAGGAGTACTAACATGGAATTTGAAGATATAAGAGAATTAGATGATGACGATTATTTGCTTGTAAAAACATCTCTACTTCTTTATTTATATGATTATTATGATGAAGCGGGGTTATTGGATAATAATCTTAAATCCTTATTTAAAAATATCATTAATATTACTAAATATAATAATTTTAAAATTGAACCACCTTATTTTAAAATACGAGTAAAATTTATTAAACTTATATTTGCAAATGCTCCAACAGGAATATTTACAGATAGTTCATTTAAAGAAGAAAATAAAGTTATGAAAAAGTAATAAAATTTACTTTTTTTAATTTTTAAGTAAATATTTGACAATTATATTTAAAAAGAAAAATATATTTGTTATAATCTAAGTAGGTGAGAAAAATGACAGATTATGAAATAAGTAAAAAGGCTAAACTTAAACCTATTAAAGAAGTTGCAAATAAAATTAATATTAAGGAAGATAAACTTATTCCTTATGGAAAGTATATGGCAAAAGTTCCAATTCTTGATAAAAAGAAAAAAGGTAAGTTGATTTTAGTTACCTCAACTAACCCTACTCCTTATGGGGAAGGAAAAACAACTCTTGCCGTTGGACTTAACGATGCTTTAAATAGAAATGGCTATAAGGCAATTGTTGCTCTAAGAGAACCTTCCCTTGGACCAGTGTTTGGAACAAAGGGTGGCGCTGCCGGAGGCGGTAAAAGTCAAGTTGCACCCATGAATGATATTAACTTACATTTTACAGGAGATTTTCATGCTATTACTTCTGCTAATAATTTAATTTCAGCTATAATTGATAATCATATTTATCAAGGAAATAAGTTAGATATAAAAGATGTTTATTTTGAAAGATGTTTAGATGTAAACGATCGAGCTTTAAGACATATTGATCTTGGAACAAGAAAAGAAAGTTTTACAATCACAGCAGCATCAGAAATCATGGCTATCTTCACTTTAGCTAAAGACATAGAAGACTTAAGATATAAACTAGATAATATTTTAATAGGAAGAAATTCTAAAGGAAAAGAAATATATTTAAAGGATTTAAAAGGAACAGGAGCTGTCCTTGCCCTACTTAAAGATGCTTTTAAACCAAATTTAGTTCAAACTTTAGAAAATAATCCGGCCATTATTCATGGAGGACCTTTTGCTAACATTGCCCATGGTTGTAATTCAGTTGTTGCAACCAAGACTGCTTTAAGTTTATCAAATTATGTAATAACAGAAGCCGGATTCGGAAGTGATATGGGTGCTGTTAAATTCTTTGATATTAAGTGTTCTTTAAATGATTTATATCCTGATTTAGTAGTTATCAATGCAACAATTAGAAGTTTAAAATATCATGGAAATGGAAACTTAACTAAAGGAATTGAAAATTTAAAGTTTCATATTTTAAATATGCAAAAGTTTAATGATAATGTTTTAGTTATCTTAAATAAATTTGAAAGTGATACTAAAGAAGAAATTAATATCTTAAAGAATTATTGTCATGATTTAAATGTTAAAGTATTAATTAGTAATATGTATAAAAATGGAAGTCGAGGAACGAAAGAAATTGCTGATAAAGTTGTAGAACTTGCTAATAAAGGAAATACTAAACATTATGAAATATATAATCTAAATGATGATATCTTAACTAAAGTTGATAAGTTTGCCAAAGATATCTATGGAGCAAAAGAGGTAGTTTATAAAGATAATCTTGATAAAGAATTAAAAAATCTTGATAAAAAATATCAACATTATAAAATATGTATCTCAAAAACTCCTGCTTCTATTACTGATAATAAAGATATCTTAGGTTATCCCAAAGATTTTACAATGACTGTTACAGGTTATAAAATTAATAATGGAGCAGGATTTATTACCATTCTTATGGGTGGAGTTGTTAGAATGCCTGGTTTATCTAATAATGCTAACTATCTAAATATAGATATCAAAGATGATGAAATACTTGGAATATTTTAGCATAATCTATTGATAATTCATTTAATATAGTATATAATTATATACGAAAGGGAGATGGTAGCCCCAGCCTAGCTTCGGCGATCATATTAATATGATACGAAAAATAGAAGGTTATTTTGCTTGACATAGTCAGGCTGCTACCAAGAGGGCTTAATTTAAGTCCTCTTTGATTAATTAATATCTTGTAATGCATAAATTTATTTATAGAAAAAGGAAATAAAATGCGTGAAATTAGATTTATAAGTAATTATGAAAATATAAGAAAAAAAGATCCTAATTGTATAACCATAAGTTATCATGATTTAATTAAAAGGAAAATTATAATTCTACCAAAAGATCCTATATCTTTAAGACTTTTAGTTGATACTTCAAAAGAAGAAGCCAATGATATAAAAATAATAGAACGTTTAAATACAATATTTAGGGACTATCCTAATATGGAATTACACATAAATGTTGAAGCTGAACATTGCTTTGAAAATGCTAAAAGAATTGCTTCTCTTATAAATGCTAACAAAAAAGTAATTAAATTGTTTCCTGATATGCTTTTAAAAGATAGAACTTCACTTGATTTAAAGAACTTAAATTGTATAACTATTATTCCATTACAATATTTAATGTGGCATAATGAAATTGAAAATGCAGATTCTAAATTTATTAGATTCGATAGAAGAGATTGCAGTGATACTGATGGAAGAATAAAATATAGTGAAAGAATGAATAAAGGTGTTAGAGGTAATTTTTATAATCTTCGTGATGCTTTAAAATTAAAACGTACACTTCTTCAAATCCTTAATTCAGCCTTAAAACTCAAAGGTATACACCCTGATTTTCAAAAAGTATTACTTGTTAGTCAATATTTATCTAAACATATAGTTTATCCAGATGATATTAATAAAAAATTAGGATATCATTATGCAAATGATACTTTAAAAAATGGCGAAGGAGTATGTGAAGGTCAAGCCGAGGCTTTTATGATGCTATTAAATAATCCTTATATGAAAATTGATTGTCGTTTACTTGGAGGTTCAGTCATTGATGATGGAATACCTTATGGACATGCTTGGAATTTATTACAAATAAGAGAATCTGAATTATGGTTTTTATATGATCAAACTTATGTTGGTGAAGATCAAGATTATCAATATGCATTTTTTCCTTTAAACCAAGATTATCAAGTTGTAGAAGGTGCTAATGGCAAATATCAAATTACAAATAAGAAAATTCCAAATGAATTTTTAAAACGTGAATTAGAAGAAGCCAACAAAATAGAAATAGAGGCTAGAAGAGGAAAACATAATATTGTAATTAGAGAAAGTTTAGATGAAACTATTGCAAGAAAGTACTAAATTTAAAATAAGTTTAAAAGTCACGAAAGTGATTTTTTTTAAGTTAAATTTATCATAAAGTATTTATTTAATTATTACTTTATAGTATAATAATTAATAATTTGTTTAGGAGGCCAATATGGATAAAACTTTAACTAAAAATGATAATATATTGAGTGATTATTATAATAAAATTAATGAATTAATCATTAAGGCTAAACAAAATGTTAGAAAAAATATTAATTATGAAATGGTTGATTTGTATTTTAATATAGGAAAAATTATTACTGAACTTATAGAAAAATATAATTTAGAAGCATCTCAAAATGAAATAATAAAAGCATTTTCTAATAAGTTTAGTTCAGGGTATAGTATTCCAAATTTAAAATTAATGAAAAAGTTTTATTTAACTTATAAAGGTGGTTACACACTGTGTAACCAGTTAAGTTGGAGTCATAATCGTTTAATAATGAATATAGATAATGAAGTTAAAAGAAACTTTTATTTAAAAGAAGCAATTAAAGATAATTGGAGTGTAAGACAACTTGAAAGGCAAATAAATAGTTTTTATTATGAAAGACTATTATCTACTAGTTCGAAATATAAAAATGAAGTAAAAGATGAAATAAATACATTAGAACCTAATGATAAGATTAAAGATTTTATTAAAGATCATTATGTATTAGAATTTTTAGATATTAAAGATAAAAGATTTTTAGAACATGATTTAGAAACTAATTTATTAGAACATATATCTGAATTTTTACTAGAATTAGGACGAGGTTTTTCATTTGTTTGTAGACAAAAAAGAATAGATGTAGATGGTGATAATTTCTATATCGATCTTGTCTTCTATAATTATGTTTTAAAGTGTTTTGTATTAATTGATTTAAAATTAGATAAATTAACACATCAAGATATAGGACAAATGGATTTTTATGTAAGATATTATGATAATGAAATAAAAGATAAAACGGATAATCCAACAATCGGAATAATTTTATGTTCAGATAAGAAAGATACCATTGTAAAATATTCTGTTTTAAATGATAATAAAAATTTATTTGCATCTAAATATCAGTTGTATCTACCAACTGAAAAAGAGTTAATTGTTGAAATTGAAAAACAAAAAGAAGTTTTTAACCTTAAACAGAAAGGAGAAAGTTATGTTTGAATTAGTATCTAATTATACTCCAAATGGAGATCAACCTAATGCTATTAAAGAACTTACAGATGGAGTCTTAAAGGGAGTTAAACATCAAGTATTACTTGGAGCAACCGGGACTGGTAAGACTTTTACGATTGCCAATGTTATAAAGAATGTTAATAAACAAACTTTAGTTTTAGCACATAATAAGACTTTAGCAGGACAACTTTATTCGGAATTAAAAGAATTGTTTCCGAATAACCGCGTTGAATATTTTGTATCCTATTATGATTATTATCAACCAGAAGCCTATGTTCCATCAAGTGATACTTATATAGAAAAAGATGCTCAAATAAATGATGAAATTGATGAACTTAGACATTCGGCAACAAGTGCCTTACTTTCTCGTGATGATGTAATCGTTGTTGCCAGTGTCTCTTGTATCTATGGAATTGGAGAAGTTTCCGAGTATAAAAATAAAACTTTAACTTTAAAAGTAGGAGACAATGTTGATAGAAATAATATAATGTTAAAGTTAGTTGATATGTTATATGAAAGAAATGAATTTGATTTTAAAAGAGGAACCTTTAGAGTAAGAGGCGATACTTTAGAAATAATTCCTTCAAATGAACATGAACATGGAATTAGAGTTGAATTCTTTGGAGATGAAATTGATAGAATAAGTGAAATTGATGTTTTAACAGGAGCCATTCTTAACAATAAGAAAAGTGTTACCTTATTCCCGGCTAGTCACTTTGTAACAAATGATGAAACTTTAAAACTTGCCATTAAAAATATTAAGGAAGAGTTACAAGAGAGAATTGAATATTTTAATCAAAATAATAAACCACTTGAAGCCGAAAGAATAAGAGAAAGAACGAACTATGATATGGAAATGCTTGAAGAAACTGGATTTTGTCATGGAATTGAAAATTATTCGAGACACCTTGCTTTAAAACCGGCTGGTGCGACTCCTACTTGTTTACTTGATTTTTTTAAGAAGGACTTTTTACTTGTAATTGATGAATCCCATGTAACTGTTCCTCAGGTAAGAGGTATGTATAATGGGGATAGAGCTCGAAAACTAAATCTAGTTGACTATGGTTTCCGTCTTCCAAGCGCCCTTGATAATAGGCCTTTAAAGTTCCCGGAGTTTGAAGCTAAACTTAATCAAGTAATCTATGTTTCGGCAACTCCCGGTGACTACGAACTAGGTCTTACGAATGGTAAATTCACTGAACAAATCATAAGACCAACTGGATTATTAGATCCAACCATTGAAGTCCGCAAGACAAAAGGACAAATTGATGACTTAGTTGGAGAGATAAACGATAGAATCGAAAAGAATGAAAGAGTTTTAGTTACAACTTTAACCATTAGAATGGCTGAAGAATTAACTAATTATTTAAAACAATTAGATATAAAAGTTGCTTATTTACATTCAGAGATTAAAACATTAGAAAGGATGAAAATAATAAGAGATTTAAGACTTGGTAACTATGATGTTTTAGTTGGTATTAACCTTTTAAGAGAAGGACTTGATATTCCAGAAGTTAGTTTAATTGCAATTCTTGACGCTGATAAAGAAGGATTCTTAAGAAGTGAAAGAAGTTTAATTCAAACAATTGGAAGATGTGCCAGAAATGCGAATGGTCATGTTATTTTATATGCTGATAAGATGACTGATAGTATGGACTATGCTATTACAGAAACGAAAAGAAGAAGAGATATTCAAGAAAAATATAATCTTGAACATGGAATTACACCAAAGACTATTATTAAAGAAATAAGAGATCTAATATCTAACTTAGATACAAGAAACGAAAAGAAAGAAACTAAGAAGATGTCTAAGAAAGAAAAGATGGATATGATTATAAGACTTGAAAATGAAATGAAAGAAACTGCTAAAAATCTTGACTTTGAAAGGGCTATGGAACTAAGAGACATTTTATTTGAAATGAAGGCTGAAGAATGAAATTTACCAAGATTTATGTAGAAATTACTAATATTTGTAATTTAAATTGTTCTTTTTGTAGTAAAGATAAAAGAATTAAAGAAGAAATGTCTCTTACTAATTTCAAAATAGTTTTAGATAAAATTAAAGACTATACTAAATCAATTTATTTACATGTTAAAGGGGAACCATTACTCTATTCTAACTTAGATAAATTACTTACAATATGTGATAACTATAATATGAAAGTTAAAATAACAACTAATGGTACTCTTTTAAAAGAAAAGAAAGAAATATTAAAGAGACATAATTGTATTAAGCAATTAAATATTTCTCTACATTCTGAGAATAATAAGAAAAATTATTTTGAAGAAGTATTTGAAACTTCAAATGAACTTAAAAATTTTTTCCCCATAGTTTATCGGATTTGGTTACTTGATAATTTAACTTTAGATATTTTATCCACCATGATTGTGGATAAAATTATTGATTACTATAATTTAGATAATAGTTTTAAGAAAGAAGTTATTAATAATAAAAATATTAAAATTACTAATAATTTATATTTAGATAAAGATAATTATTTTGAATGGCCTACTAATAGTATAAACAATAAAGAAATTAAAGGTACTTGTCTTGGCACTAGAAGTCATATAGCAATTCTTTCTAATGGAGATGTTGTTCCTTGTTGCTTAGATTCAAGTGGTATTTTAAAATTAGGTAACATTTTTGATGATGATTTAGAATATATTTTAAAGAGTAATAAGTTTTTAGAAATCCATAATGGTTTTATAAATAATAAGATTTTATGTGATATGTGTAAAAATTGTCGATTTAGAATTCAAAAATTTAAAAGTTGATTGATTTTCTAGAAAAAATATGGTATACTCATGGTGTTTAAAGGAGTGATTGAAATGGCTAAGTATTGTACTAATTGTGGTAAGGAATTAAAAGAAGGAGCAGATATTTGCTTAAATTGTGGAAAGATTGTTCAAGAAAAACAAGAAGAGGTTAAACCTACAAATACTAATCCAAATGCTAAAAGTAAAGTAGCTGCTGGTATCCTTGGTATTTTCCTAGGTTGCTTTGGCGCTCATAATTTCTATTTAGGTTATACTGGTAAAGCAGTTGGACAACTATTAATAACTCTTCTATCATGTTTTATCCTATCGCCTATTTCAGGAATTTGGGGATTTATCGAAGGAATCTTAATCCTATGTGGTAACATAGATAAAGATGCAAAAGGAAACAAGTTAGTTGACTAAAGAAAATAAAAGATTAATCATCTTTTTTCTTTTGCTTTCAATCTTTCTACTTTTAATTCTCTTTGGCTTGAAATTTAATTGTCCAATTAAAAGTACTTTTCATATTTCTTGTCCAGGATGTGGTTTAACAAGATCAATTACTAGTCTGCTTCATTTAAATATATTAGATAGTATCTATTATAATATACTTGGTATTCCTTTATTTTTATTTCTTGCTACTAGTTATTTATTAATAGTAATAGATGTTATTAAAAAAAGAAACTATTTGCAAAGTTTCTTACATAGATTAAGTAAATATTATTTAGTTATAATCATTTTACTTATAATTACTTTTATTCTTAATAATATTCATAAGATATAGTTATGAATATTTTTTTCTATTCCGCAGGATTTTGTGTTTTCATTCCGCACGTTTTTTAAAATAAAGAAACTATTTTTCAAGTTTTCCTTATTATCCAAGTAAAACATCTAAAACCATCATAATTGTAAATCCTACAAGACAGCACATTGCCATTATATCCTTACTTTCATTAGTTTGACTTTCAGGAATTAATTCTTCAGTTACAACATATATCATAGCACCAGCTGCAAAGGCTAAAAGGAATGGTAAAATTACTCTAATTTTTAAAACCAGTAAAGCACCCAAGACTCCTGCAATTGGTTCAACTATTCCACTTAATTGACCAATAAAGAAAGATTTCTTACGTGACACTCCTTCTCTTAAAAGAGGAACGGATACAGCAGTTCCTTCTGGAAAGTTTTGAATACCAATTCCAAGGGCTAAAGTCCAAGCTGACATTAAAGTTGCTCCATCTAAGCCATATAACGTAGAACCAAAAGCAACACCAACGGCTAGCCCCTCTGGTATATTATGAAGGGTAATTGAAGTTATCAACATCATTACTCGTTTATTAGTTGAATAAGCATGTTTCTTCTCCAACTTCTTCATAACTTTATCCCCAATAAAGAGCAATAAACCTCCTGATAAGAAGCCAATTGAAACAACTAACATTGTATTCATATGTAAACTTGCTGCCATATCAATAGATGGAGATAAAAGTGACCAGAATGAAGCTGCTACCATTACTCCAGCTGCTATTCCTAACATTCCATCTAAAACATTTTTATTAATTTTTTTAAACATAAATACTAGTGCAGCACCAAGGGCAGTTACTCCCCATGTAAAAATAGTTGCAATTAAGGCTTGTAAAATAGGATTTAATGTATATATATAATTTGTCATATTAAATTACCTCTATTAATAGGTTATTTAATATTTTAAACTATGTATAGGCTATTTCAATATTGTTCCATTACTATATGATTTATTTTGAAATAATCTATCTAAATTTATATCTTTTTCAAGAAAGATATAAGAATACGCTTTTTCGACAATTTCAATAGCATTTTTAACAACATCATCATATAATTCTAAAACACTTTTATTACTCTTAATTTTAGGTTCTTGAACATTATACCAATCTTTCTTATCTAAGTTTAAAATTAAATTATCCTTATCAAGAGGAAAATTATAAGATAAATATCTAACATCTCGAAATATTCTTGACGCTATTATATTAGCAAATTTATAAAACTTATTTTTTATTCCAAATCTATCATATCTAAAGATTCTAAAAAAGTTTTTCATTTCCTTCATTGCTTCATAATAAATTTCTCCCATATTATTATAACCATATACTTCTTTAAAAGATTTATTAAGTAAATTAATTATAGAATCTTCCTTTTTAGCATTAAAAACATACTTATATAACTTAAACTTAGTATAATTAATATCTTCATTTTTATTTATAAAATAGTTATCAAGATATGCTTCTATTACAAAATGAGCATCTCCATTTGTAAAGTTTTTATGTTTCATCGTACTTGCTAAATAATTAACATATGGATGAACCACCGAATCAGCTACATAATGACATATTAAACCGATTAGAAAAGTAAATTCATTTATATCTTTTGTTTCTTTAATATGATTAGTTAAACTTATAAAGAACTCATTTACTTTATTCCTATGGCAGTATCCTCCTAGTTTAATTATTTTATTATTAGGTCTTGTTATTATTTTATAAAAGTATAAGATATCAAATCCTTCTGAAAAAGTTATTATATTATCTAAATATTCTTTAGTTACTTTTCTTTTTATTTTACTATCTAAATTTTTATATACATCTTTTGCTATATAAGCATGTGTCATCGTTGATGGCATATAAAACCCTCCCTTCAAAAAAACTAACAATTGTTAGTTTTCTATATAGTTTATAACTCTGATATTTTTATTTTCATAATATTTAATTTTTATTTTATCATGTACTCTTATAAATGGTAATAATTCTTTATTTACTTTAATACTAACTGAATATTTGTTATTATTAGTATCAACTATATAGTAATAAGTTATACCATCTATAACAGCATTGGTAATTTCTTTTACTTCAATTTCTGTTTCTTCTAAAGAATTAGAATTAGATGCATTATCACTTAAGTAAACCCGAACGGCTTCATCTATTCCTAAGGATGCGTCACTGGTAGTCACTTTTTGATAATCACTAACATCTACAAAGGCATACATTTTAACTAAACCAGCATTATCTTTTAAAGATAATAGATAAGTAGGTTTATTGTTTAGATTAATTAGAAGTGGGAATGTTGCTTGATATTTTTTATCTTGAACAACTCCTTCAGCACTGGCCATAGCAGAATACTCTTCAGCACCTGGTGCACTATAGAAATTGGTTTCTTTAGTTCGCATATTGGTTAAAATAAATCCTAAATTAGATTCATCACTGGAAACGGATGTTACTCCTGTATATAAGTAAACATCATCATTCATAGTTAAGTAATTATAACCATCCGTTGTATTAACAACTCCTTTTTGACCAAAGATGGAATTAAAGAATCCATTTTTATAACTTCCCCAGTCATCAAATTCTTCGATTATTAAACTAGCATCATATACATGATCTATCCAAGTTGGGACCTCACCGACTTTATACCATTTACTACTTCCGGTAATTGGATTTAAAACAACAACTCCTGATACTTCTCTTCTTAATCCAACTCCTTTATAAGCTAAAGTTTCAACTATCCAATAAGGATTACCTTCATTATCAATTTCAAAACTCTTTTCACCAAATATCTTAGTTGGATAATCAAATCTTAATTTTCGATTTAAATTCTCAAAGAACATAGCAGAAGGCATATATTTCATACCTTTTTCAAGTCTTACTAACTTAGACTCTCCATTTACCGAATTAACAGTTATATATCCTTTTACTCCCTCGCTTCTATTTGTAAAGTATTTAATCATATCTGCATATTCTAGTGGAGTAACCCGAATTATATCATTGTTATAATTAATCTGGGTATATAAGTCTGATACATAGAACTGACTAACTAAATCTGTCATAGCTCCCATTGTTCTATCTCCTAACTTCTGACTACTTTCTTTATCAAGAAGCGGAATGGCTTTAAAATCAACCGGTGCAACATCGGTGGCAAAGTCTTTTGTTTCATCTACCTTAATCCTGTTAGCATAACTACTTGCATTAAATAAAGGTGAACAAAACATATTAACAATAAGTATTACACCAAAGACGATAGGAATTGCTAAAGCAACTTTTCCAAAGTTAAAAGATACTTTACCACTTCTAAATACTCTAGGATTAAAACTCCAAATAGAATTTACCATTAAATAGATAAATAGAATAAGAACTATAAAGATATAAAAAGTTATATCTGATAAGTTTAAAGGTGGCAACATAAAGTAATATAAAATAAAGGTTAAAACTAAAGTTACTATAATATTAATAATATTTTTTTTCATACCTATTCTCCTTCTTCTGTTACTAATTTTAAAGCCTCAGTTAATTGACTATCATATTGATTATTTTCATCACTTGCTTTAAATTCAACGATATGATTAGGTTCAATTCCCTTGCCATCTACCGAATTACCTTTAGGTGTTAACCATTCTTGGAATGTATATTTAATACTTGCTCCATTTGATAAATCTTGAGTTTTTTGAACTTTACCTTTTCCATAAGTAATTGTACCAACTACATAAGCCTT
The DNA here is from genome assembly GCA_947630495.1 of uncultured Bacilli bacterium. Lineage (GTDB taxonomy): Bacteria > Bacillota_I > Bacilli_A > RF39 > UBA660 > RUG591. The sequence goes on from CANRHS010000025.1 coordinate 12,515, forward strand.
GTATTGCTCCATCAAAGCACTTGTTAACACTTCACTAGCTGATGCTGAACCTCCATTTACTAATACAGCAATTGGATACTCTCTTTTAGCATCTGTCTTATCTTTAATTTTTTCTATCTTATCCCGAGTTTTAAGTTGATAAATAACTTCATCTTTTTCTAAGAATAAAGATATTATATCTGTAACGGTTGTTAAATAACCACCTGTATTACTTCGAACATCAATTATTAAAGAATCAATCTTTTTCTTTTCTAAAGCCTTTAATTCTTTTTCAAATTGTTCGGCTGTATTAGCAGCAAATATATCAATTATAATATATCCAACTTTAGAATCATTATATTCAATAACTTCACTTGTAACTGAAGTAATATCAATACTTGCTCTTTTAACAGTATAAGTTTTTTCTTCATCATCTCTTAAAACTGTTATCTTAACAGTTGTTCCTTCTTTTCCTTTAACCATCGTTGATATTTCAGATATTTCTTTCTTAGTTACATCTTCATCATTAACTTTAATAATGATATCTCCATTTCTAATACCAGCTTTATAGGCAGGTCCATCAGGATAAGCATTTTGAACTTCAGATTTCAAATCTTCATATTGAGCAATTTCGGCACCAATTCCAACATACTCTCCATTTACTTTTTCTTGGAAATCAGCATAGGCTTCTTGGTCCATATAAACAGAATAAGGATCGCCTAGAAAATCTACCATTCCACTTATTCCAGCTTCAAGTAATCCTTCTTCTGAAACATCTTTATAATAATCATTTAAAATCTCCGTATAAGTTTCAACAAACTCATTTAACTCTTTCTTAAGTCCCATGTTAATAGCACCTTTACCATACATCATGATACCTCCAGCAAACATACCAAATATAGCAGTTATAATCATCAAAGCAACTACTTCCATCGTATTAAAATTATTTTTCTTATTTATAAATGCAAAACTCTTTTTTACATTATCTTTAATTTTTTTAAATAATTTATTAATTTTCTCTTTCATTTCTTTCTCCTTAATTAAGTATATTAATATCATACCATATTTTTGTCTTTTATTAAATGAATTTTAGTAAATATTTATAAATTTAAAATAAGCAAGAAATAGGTATAGAATTATTATTCTCATCAATTGGTAAAATATCAGGATAAAAACAAATAACTCCACCTTTTCCTATTTTCTTTTTTGTTTTTTCTAACACTTTAAAATTTTTAATCATATCTTTATTAGGACTTGCAGATTTCTTTATTTCAAATGGATATAAAGTATCATCTTTATATAATACTAAATCTATTTCTTTAGCATCCTTATCTCTATAATAATAAATACCAATATTTTCATTTGTACTTCTATAATTTTTAATTAGTTCTGATATAACAAATGTTTCTAAATAATGACCTGAAACACTGCTATTCATTAAAGTTTCATAACTTCCCCATTTAGTTAAATAAGAACAAAGACCAGTATCCATAAAATATATTTTAGGATTACTTATAACTCTTTTTAATTCTGAATTATTATAAGGTTCAAGTAAATAAATTATTCCTGTTGCTTCTAAAATAGATATCCAACTCTTAACGGTATTAACACTTACAGATGCATCTTCAGCAATACTATTATAGTTTAAAACTTCGCCAGTTCTTGCCGCAACACTTACTAAAAATTTATAAAAACTATTTAAATCTCCTACCTGAGTTAAATCTCTTACATCTCTTTCTAAATAAGTTCTTACATAGTTATTAAAATAAATATCTCTTTCAAAATCATTTAAATAATAATCAGGCATACCACCTTTATATATTTCTTTAAATATTTCTCGCACATTAAAGTCTTTATTTTTCTCTAATTTATTAGGATTAAATACTTTTAAAGGTAATTTATATTTTTCAGAGATAGATAAAGGATACATATCAATTATTCCAATTCTACCTGCTAAGGATTCACTTGCTTTATTCATTAATTGAAATTGCTGTGATCCCGTTAACCAATAATCACCTTTATTAGAAGACTCATCAACCATAGCCTTGATATAAGATAAAAGTTCAGGTACATATTGTATTTCATCAATGATTAAAGGAGCTTTATATTTTTGAAGAAATAATTTAGGGTCTTCTTTAGCAAGTGCTCTAATTTCAAGTTCATCTAACGATACATAATTACGATTTTTTTCTTTAATTTCTTTTAACATTGTTGTTTTTCCTATTTGTCTAGGTCCAACTACCAAAATAACTTTATACATCTTACTAAGTTTTAATACCATATCTTGAATATTTCTTTTAATATACATAATATCACCTCATTTAATATTATACACCAAATATCCAAAAAATCAATGGCTAATTTGCAATTGATTGCAAATTAGCCAAACTTTCTTTATTTTAAAAATAGCAAAATGCTAGTTTCTTGTTTCAAGTTTTAATTTCTTACCTTTAAAAGCAATTGCCATTTTTATTACTTTATCATAATCTTTTACACTTACTTCATATTTCATTTCTTCTATTTGTTCAAAGGCTTTTTTAATAGTTTTTTCAAAGTTACTATCATCTCTTACTAATTTAAATTCTATTATATAGGCAGGTATATTATTAACTTTAGGTTTTAAGATAACATCATATCTTCCATATCCAGATTCTCTATTACTTGTAACTTCATAATAATCATTATCCACTCTAAGAAGTCCCATTGCAAATGCATGATAGAAGGCTTCTGATTCATAATTATTTGGTACATCAAGATAACTAAATGTTTCGAGTACTATTTCTTCTAATTTATTCTTGAATATATTAATTTCTTCTCTTATTAAATAGTTAACCATCGTATTACCTTTAAAGTCATCTTTAAACCAACTAGTTGCCATATCAACTAAATTCTTTTTAACTTCTAAATTTGGTATTCGAAGAGTTATATTTTCTCCGTTTCCAACTAAAGTAGTTGGTGTTAAATAACCAGTTAGCATGAATAAAGTCCATACCGTATTTGGATCTCCCTTTAAATTTTTTAAGTCCATGTTTAAATCTATATTAACATGTTCTTTATAACCTTTATCAATTATATCTTCAAATTCCGTAAGTAAATTAGTTTTATCTTTAGCATTATAAATTAAATTCTTAAGTAAATTTACTCCTCCAGTTTTAACCCAATAAGCTATTAAATCATGTCTTTTATTTCCAAGAAAACTTAAGATACTCCATGGATTATAAAT
>CANRHS010000026.1 GCA_947630495.1 uncultured Bacilli bacterium
TCAGTAAATACATATTTAAATGGAAGTTATTTAACATCATTAACAAGTAAAGCGCAAAATATGATATATGAAGAAGCAAAATGGTATTTAGGAAAAGTAACAAGAGGTTATTCAACAGTAAATTTATATACACAAGAAAGAAGTACAACAGATTATAATCCATGGACAGGAAAAATAGGATTAATGTATCCAAGTGATTATGGATATAGTGCAGATAGTAGATATTGGAGTGTAACAAGCTACTATAGTGATGTTAGTGGGGCAACAGCAACAAGTTGGCTACAAAAAGAAGCCAACCATTCGTCTTACGAATGGTTCTTGTCGCCTTCCGATAGTCCCTCTTACAATGTCGCTGACTGGGCTTCGGATGGGGACGTTAGCGCTAATACTATCTGCTTTGGTAACGACGTCCGACCTTCCCTTTATCTTAAATCAGATGTTACAATAACTTCCGGAGATGGTTCTTCTTCCCAACCTTATCAATTAGAACTAAATTAATATTAAAAGACTAAATGATTACATCATAATCAAATAGTCTTTTTCTTATTATCTAACCCTGGTATATCTTTATCTTGTAATTTAGAAATATTAGCATTTTCAAATATTTCTTTCATATCTTTTCTATTAAATATCTGTAAATAATCTAAATCATATAAAACATACATATAATCATCATTACTACTATCATATAAAGATATCAATAAATCAATTCCACATCTATTATTAAAATCTCTAACTACTTGCATATCCATATTATCTAAATTATATTTACTCTTTAATTGTTTTAAACTAGATAGAAATATCCCCATTTTATCCATTACATCTAAATTATTATCTATTCTTGAATAGGCAATATCAATATATCTTAGTAATTCTTTAATATCATTACTAATAGGATTATCATAAATAAATCTCGTTCTTGGTAACATAACATCATTATAATCAAAGAATTTACTTTTATAATATCTACTTAAGAAATTATTAAAAGATAATCTAGTTTTATCATTCTTATTAAGACAAGTAATACCATTTAAATTATCATTTAGTTTAATATTAATTAAATCTGATGTAAGAGTACTTTTAACTAAATCTATTTTAATTAAATATTCATTATATCTAAATTCTATATAAGGATGAGCTTCACCATATTTATAATCTTCTGGATAAACTTTATAATTAATATTTAATTTCTTTAAATAATAAGCTAGAATTGCATACATTTCAAAACAAACAATTTTAGTATTTCTTAAACTTATTTTAGAAACATTTTTTATCTTTTTATGACTAGTATATTCTCCTAAAAAGAACTTAATATCATAACTAAATAAAGAACCAAGTTTTAAGTAAACTTTCATTAACTTATCAAAAGTATCTCTTCCCTCTTCCATTTCTTTATCTAGAATACTTTCTAATTCTTTATTAATCTTTATTTGAACTATATTATTATCGATAGTCTCTTGAAATTTATTATATGCTTCATAGTCAACATATTGCATGCTAACTAAATCTTTAATTCTATCTATAACTTCATTACTAAAATCATATAAATCTAAAATATGATTCTTTTTTAAATAATCAATTAAAGCATAAACAAAATGACTAAGTTCATAACCTTTAAAGATATTCATATTACCTATTAATTTATAATCCATTTTTTCTAAATCTAAAAATTCAAAGAATAAACTAACAGGATAACTTTCTTTTTTACCATCAATTATTACTTCATAATTAGAATTACTAGGTACATTATAATTAGTACTTCTAAAAACATAACTTAATTTTAAAGATATATCTCTATCTAATTTAATATTATCTTCTTCTATTAATTTCATTAATTCTTGAAATAAACTCATTTTACTTATAATAATACTAGATTTTCTATCTTTAATATCTAATTTAATAGAATACTTAGTCTTATCTAACATAATATTCATTAATTTTAGCATTAAATCTTTATTATTAATAATATAAACTAAGATTTCTTTATTAATAATAAATTCTTCCATATCTAAATAATCAAATATTCTTCTTGTTTCATTATTTAAAATATCTAAATCAATATAAAAATTATCAACCATATCTAACCCCTTCTTTGACTACTGATTATACCATAAATCAACAAAAATTGCAAATTTCGACTTACATTTTTCTTAAAAAAGTGTTATAATATATGTGAAAAAAAGGACTACGTACATTATTAGTTGTTGGTTCTACAAGGAGGATTATAATGTATAAAATAGGAGATTATGTTATTTATTTAAAGGATGTTTGTAAAATATTTGATATTAAGGAAAAGTATATGAATGATACTGATTATTATATCTTAGTTCCAATAAATGATGAGTCTTTAAAGTTAAGTGTTCCTGTTACAAATGAAACATTAAAGAATTTACCTAGTTTAAATGAAGTAAATGCTATGCTTGATAATATTTGTAATATAAGTGTTTTAACAGAAGAAAATAAACAACTTGAAGATGAATATAAGAAATTAATTTCAAATGGTTCTTATGAAGATTTAATTAAAGTTATGAAAACTGCTTATTTAAGAAATAAAAAAAGACTTGATAATAAAAGAAGTATTAGTAGTAAAGATAAAAATTATATGGAAATGGCTGAAAAGCATCTTATTCCAGAACTTGCTATTGTTCTTGATATGAGTATTGATGAAACTGAGAAATATGTTATTAATAAATTATGTGAGGGAATTGATAATGCGTAATAAGTATTTAGATAAAGATATAAGTTATTTAAATTTAAATAATGATATAAATAATCTTTTTAAAGATAATAATATTTTAACAATCGAAGATTTATGGATTAAGAATCGCACTTATTTAAAGAATCTTGGTTTATCTGATAACGAGATTAAACAGATTATTATTAAATTAGAATTAATAGGACTTGATTTAAATAAAAGAAAAACAAAATAGAGAAAGTTTGGTTAAGCTTTCTCTTTATTAGTATTCATTAATTCCTTCTTAAAATTCATTAAAGATTCATAATTAACATCTGTATCAAAGGCGTTACTATAAAACTTTTTACTTTTAGATAATTCAGGTCTAAATTTATAATTTAAATAGAGATTTAACGCTACTATTTTTTTATTATATTTAGTTATATAGATATTATCACTTCTATTAAATAAATCTAATATTTCACAATAATGGGTTGCAAATATTAAAGTAGCATTTTTTTTATTAACTGATTTATCTTTATATAAATTAATAATATTTTCCACTAATGATTTATGAAAATGATTTTCTATTTCATCTATAATTAAATCTGTTCCACTTATTAAACTATAAACAACAAACGTAAATAAACTAAATCCTTTAACTGTTCCACTTGAAAGAATCTTTATAAGTTCTAAATCTGTTATTTCTTTATAGGTTTTATTACTATAATATAATTTAAATTTATTATCTTCTAACATTTCTAATTTATCTAAATGTTCATCAAATATTTTTAAAATAGATGTTATTATATGATTATCATTATCTAATAATTTATAAATATTAAAAGAATTAGCTATGTTATAATAACCTAAATCGTTACTTGGTAAATAAATGCCTCGATAAGTTATATTTTTAAGTAAAAAATAAATAATTGATGTATCTGAAGGAAGTTCAAAGTCATAATTAACAACTTCATATTTTTCAAAATCAAATAAATTTTTGGAATATGTTTTCTTATATAATCTTTTAGATAGTTTTTGATTTTTAAATATTGCTATATTATCAAAAGCCGAATTATTATCTTTAACTAAATCTGTTTGATAACGATATAAACTATCATCATGATAAAAAGTAATATCTAAGTTAATTGTATTATCAAAGTATTGGAATACACTAGCTGAATTTTTTATTCTAAAGTTGGAAAATATATCATAGACAAGTGTAAGTAATTCAAGAGCAGTTGTTTTTCCAGAAGCGTTTTTACCAATAAAACCTAAAGTTTTAAAAACAAATAAAGAAGGAGCAATTTCATGTAATTCAAATTCTTTATCTTCTTCAGTTTTATTAGCAGTTGGTACAAAAGAAATTGTAAAATCTTTATCACATAATTTAAAGTTATTAGCAACAATTTTTAATAATTTCATAAATATTTCATCTATCCTTTCTAATTATATTATAACACAAAAAAGTTAAAAATTACATTTTTTTTGTTTTTTTTGATTTGTTTTTAGTGTTATATACTTATTTTAGATAAATTTCAAGTAGTTTTCAGAAAAAAAGAAGTATATTTCAACTTCTTTACCAAGAGCCTCCGCCTCCACCGCCGGATCCGCCCCCTGAGAAACCTCCTCCGGAAAATCCTCCACCAGAGAAGCCTCCATCTGAAGAACTACTAGGAGCAGATGTCATACTTTTAGCAGCTACATTCATAGTATTATCCATAAATCTATTGAATCTTATTATATCAAAGGCATCATATCCGTAATACCAAGTAGGTGCTTCCATATTAATTGTTTCAAATTTACTAATCCAAGTAGATGATACTCCAAGAACATAAGTAAATGGTAAAATATCATAGAAATATGTTGGGTTATCTTTGACCATTGCTTCTAATTTTTCTTTCTCAGCTGTTTCTAAGAAGGTTTTAAATCCTTTTAATTTTCCTAATACCTCATTCCCATATGGAGTTCTTTTTGGTAAATATTTTAAACTAACAAGCATTCCAAATACGCATAAAACTCCAATTATATACATAACTAAATATATAATATTTTGAGATAAAATAGGAAAAACCAAGAATAACCAAGGAAAACCTCCAAACAATAATCCAAAGACAACTCCAAATATTTTGATTACAATTTTAGAATTTGTAGCTTGTCCATTTACATAAATTGTTTGATCACTAATCAAAAATTGAAACATCAAAGTAAAACCTATTCCCGGAAATAAAAGAGCAAACATTAAAAGTTCCATTTCTCCATCCTCTATAAAAGGCGGAATTGTAATTATACAAAAAGTTGCTATTATCATTAATATAATTATAAAAGTTTTATTCGATGCACTTTTTTCAAAGATAGCATTTTTATTTTCACTTGAATTAGCACTTCTTAAAATACTATTCATAGTAACATAAAAACTATCATATAAATCGTCATCTGTTACAAACTCTATTCCTTCTTTAGTTTTACTTGAGTTTTTAAATAAACCATCTAAAAATTCCTTTTCTTCATAATTATTTCCATCATAATCTTTAACTTTAGTTATCTTAAATCCTTTTTTACCTTCTTCTTGAATCTTAATATAACCTTTATTAGCAAGATAGATTAGTAAAGATGTGACATCTTCCTGTTCTGCTTTTCCTTTATAAAGAAAACCTACCTCTAAACTATTCTTTCCTTCAGGTGGATAAAATTCAATGGTTTCTACAACCTGATCATCTCTTCCGTATAAATACCAAAGAAGAATAGATATTCCAAGAAAGGCAATTGGAAGTATATAAATTAAATATTCAAAAACATTAACTTTTTGTTCTACAAAGTAGCCATTAGGTAATTCCAATCTCACTGTTAAGGCTTCGCCTGGAGCAATTTCATCATTAAAAGTTCCTGTTATAACATTACCATCTACTTGATAACTAACATCAGATGTCCCACCTGAACCATAGTTTCCTGCTGAAAATCCTAATTTACTTTGATCAAATTCTTTAGGCATACTAATTCTAAAAGTTATATTAGAAATTGTTGTATCCCAATTAGTTCCTATTAAATTATAATAAAGTTCATCAAATTCTTTTGATTTGTCATTACCTATATTATAATGATAATTAATTTCATATTCTTTTAAACCAGTTAAAGTTCTATCAGCAGATCCTATTTTTATAACATAGTTTCCATTTTCTCTACTAGTGCTAAATTCTTCATTTACTTTTACATTAGTAATTTTTGCTTTATTTTTATAACTACTTCCATCTTCCCTTATAACTTCATTTTTTAAAGGAATTGTTCTAAATATCCCATGTTTAGGAATATTAAAATTAGCATCTATTGTCTCTTTAATATCAAATGTATTATCTTCATTTACTTTAATATCTATATCATACTTATCAATTGTATAGTCTTCATATGCTTTTACATTTAAACATGATAAACAAATTAACAAACAAAAGAAAACAAGAGACTTTTTAAATATATTTCTCATAGTCCCTCCTTTTCTTAAAATTCAACTTTTACATTTTCTCTTTCAACTTCATTTGCTTCAAACATTGGTTGTTTCTTAAATCCTAGCATAGAAGCTATTAAATTACTTGGAAACATTTGTACTTTATCATTCATGATTCTTACTGCTCCATTATAGTATTTTCTAGCATTTGCAATATCTTCTTCAACTCTTGATAATTGATTACTTAAATCTTTAAAGTTTTCGTTTGCTTTTAAATCTGGATAGGCTTCAGCTAAAGCCATTAACTTTGTAATACTTTGAGATAATTTATTATTAACTTCTACTTTGTCACTGGTGTTCATTTTCTCATAAGCACCATTTCTTAGTTCAACTATCTCATTTAAAGTATCTTTTTCATGTTTAGCATAACCTTTTACAGTTTCAACGATATTAGGAATTAAATCCCATCTCTTTTTTAAATAAACATCCATTGTTGAAAATGCTTCTTCAACCCTATTTCTTAACTTAATTAAACTATTATAAGTTACAAATACATAAATTAATATTAATACAACTATTCCTAAAACAATATATAACCAACTCATACCTCTCTCCTTTCTATTGTTTTTCTTGAGTTAATCTTATCCCCACATAATATCCTCCTTATTAATTATATTTTTATTATACCTTAGTTTATGTTTATATTCAAGACTTATTTTCATTTTCTCTTATTCTAGTTGCTATTTCTTTTATCTTTCTTAACCTATGATTAAGTCCTGACTTAGTAATACTTTTATTAGTTTCAAGTGACATTATTGCACTTAATTCTTCTAAACAAGATTCAGGATATTTAAGGCGATAATCTATAACCATTTTTAATTTTTCATCAATTGCATCAAGTCCTAACTTTTCTTTAATTAAATTTATGTCTTCTATTTGTTTATTAGAAGTTAAGATACTTTTTTCAAGATTTGCTTGTTCACAGTTATTAAGACGATTAGTCATGTTCTTATGGTCACGATAGATTCTAATATCTTCATAATACATAACGGCTAAACTTGCTCCAATTATTCTTAAGAAATCACCTATCTTTTCAGCTTCTTTAATATAAACCATATACCCTTTATCTCTGGTTATTACTTTACTATTTAAATAAAATTCATTTAATAAATTAGATAAAAACTTTGCTTCTTTTAAATAATCAACCTTAAACTCTAAATGATACATTGAGGTCTTAGGATCATTTATACTTCCACCTACTATGAAACAACCTTTTAAATATGCTCTTTTCTCATCTTCTGATGCTATTAAATAAGAACTAGGTATATCTTTATAATTATTATCTTCATCTAAGACATTTAAATCTTTTAAGATAATATCTAATTTATCATTTATAGTTATTATATAAATTCGATTTTTATTAGTTTTCGTTTTTCTAATTTCGGTTTTAACATTTATATTATAAATACTTTTAAATAAGTTATAAATATGCTTACAAACAGTTGAATTTTCGGTTACTAATTCTAAAGTATTGTCCTCTTTATGATAAGAATTTCTAAGAATAGCCGATAGTTCTGCTAGATTAGCATTTTTATTACTATAATCATTGCTAATTTCATTTTTTACTCTGGTTGTAAAAGACATATTTACTCCTGATTTAATTTTTTAATTATGGAAGTTGCAGCAATCATTCCGTCATTGGCGGCTCCAATTAATTGGTATAAGTCTTTACTAATAATATCTCCAATGGCATAGACGTTATCTAAATTTGTTTGCATATTAGAGTCAACTTTCAAGTATTTACCATCAAGTTCTAAGTCAAGTCCACTTAAAATATTAGGTGTACTTCCAATATAAACGAAGGCTCCACTTGTTTTAATAGTTTTCTCTTCGCCATCTTGGGTATAAGTAATGGATTCTAGTTTACCATCTTTTTCATTTAAACTTGAAGTTAGACTATTATAAAGAATTGTCACATTATCTTTTTTAAGTAAATCTTTTAACATCTTTGCTTCTCCTTTAAATTTAGGATATTTATTTAAAATTGTAACATGACTACAAATATTAGTTAGATATAAAGACTCAAGAATGGCTGAATCCCCAGCTCCAATTACACATACGTCTTTTCCTTTAAAGAAATTAGAATCACACAAAGCACAGTAACTAACACCTTTACCAAGTAACTCATCTTCATTTGGAAGTCCTAGTTTTCTGGCTTCTTTTCCAGTTGCTAAAATTAAGTATTTACATTCTAATTCTTTATCTTTTAATTTAACTTTATTAGTTTTGCCATGATCTATATCAATTACCGTATCTAAAATATATTCTATTTCATTATCTTTAACTTGAGAATATAAGTTAGATGCTAAATCAGGTCCCATTATTTCCGTAAAACCAGGATAGTTTTTAATTCTACTAATCTTATTTAAAATACCACCCATTGTTCCTTTCTCAATTAATAATACTTTCTTATTAGCATTTTTCAAGTAAATTGCTGCCGTTATTCCGGCAATTCCTCCACCTACTATTATACAATCATACATCTTAATCACTCTCCTTATTATAATTTGTACTTTTGAATAAACTTATTATAAACATAACTAAACCAACGATAAAGAACACAATTGATATTACTTGAGCCATCTTTAAGGGTCCAAGCATTAAACTATCAGTTCGCATACTTTCTATAAAGAACCTGACAATCGCGTACCACATCAAATAAATTGCAACCAGCATTCCTACTTTAAGTTTCTTAAACTTTCTGACAATCAGTAAAATAATTAAACCAATTAAATTAAGTGAAGATTCATATAGAAAGGTTGGTTGATAAACTATTCCATCAATGGTCATTCCTTTTATAATAAACTCTGGAATATGAATACTTTCTAAGAAGGCTCTGGTTGTTGCTCCTCCATGGGCTTCCGCATTAAAGAAGTTTCCCCATCTTCCAATTATCTGACCTAAAATCAGTCCTAAGGTTGAGGCATCTAAATAACCAATTACATCTAGCATCCTTTTTTTATGAATCTTACTATAAATTATAATTGTTAAAACTCCAAAGATAATACCACCATGAATAGCTAATCCCCCATTCCAAATGGCAAGAATGTCACTTGGGTTTGCTAAATAATAATCAAGATTAAATAAAACATAATAAAGTCTTGCTCCAATAAAGCCAAAGATAATAACATAAAATATCATATCAAGAAAATACTTAGTATCTTTCTTTAGTCTTTTAAGCTCTAAATAAGCAATACTTCCTCCTAAGATAACTCCCAGTAACATGGTAATTGAATACCAATATATCTCTATGAACCCTAAATCAATTGCAACTCTATTCATCAAAACATCTCCCCATATCCATTATATATCAATTAGTTTTATTTTACAAACATTAATTTTCGATTACTCTTTCACAAAAAACTACATATCTTTTTGAATTTTGTCCTAAAGGATGACAAGTAATAAGGGTAACTAAGTCTCTATCTTTTTGAATTAATAACTCGTATATATCAACTGGTAAAATTACCTTAGTTTCAACAACTTGATAGACTAATTCTTCTCGAAAGTTCTTAATATAGATTTTATCACCTATTTCTAAATCTTCAATATTTAAAAACATATCCGCATTTCTCCCACCTCGATGGGCTGCGATAACGGCATTCGTGTTAACTCCACCAATTGGATAAGATGTTTCAGTTAAATGGGCTGCTCCCTTATCAAGGTTAGCTGTATTAGCACCAAGATAAATAGGAAGTTCCACATTCATCTTAGGTATTCTTAAAAAACCAATGATATTATTTTCAATTCCAAAGTAACTTAAGTCAATATTTGGTTGTTGATAAGAAAAAGGATCAACTAAATTTTCTTGTTTATAAGTATATAAGTTTTCATTTCTTCTTACTAATTCTTCATATAAAGCATCAGTTGGATTATTACTTATCCCATTTTCCTCCTCATTATTAGTTGTATTATCTTCAAATGTATCTTTTAATTTATCTTTTTCTCCAACATAAACCTTATTTGCAATAGTTGGAAACAAAAGTAATATTATACCAATTATAACTATAATAATAGATAATATTTGAATTATTAAAATTTTTTTATCTTTATTTTTTAAAACCTTAATAATAATCCCTCCTTATCTTTAATCTAATTATAACACTTTCTCATTTTGATGTAAATAAATTTTATCCCCAAAATTGTGGATAAAAAAATTAGCAACCGAAATTACTAATTTAATATTTTCTTTAAAAACTCACCTGTATAACTTTCTTTAACTTTAGAAACCTCTTCAGGGGTTCCTTTAGCAACAACCGTTCCTCCTGCATCTCCTCCATCAGGTCCTAAATCAACTATATAATCAGCTGATTTAATAACATCAAGATTATGTTCAATTACTAAAACCGTATCTCCATTATCGACAATCCTATTTAAAATTGCTAAAAGTCTTTTAATATCGGCACTATGAAGACCAGTTGTTGGCTCATCTAAGATAAATAGAGTTTTACCTGTTGCTTTCTTTTGAAGTTCTTTAGAAAGTTTAACTCTTCCAGCTTCTCCTCCGGATAGAGTTGTTGCACTTTGACCAAGTTTAACATAACCAAGTCCAACATCTTCCATAACTTGTAGTTTGTTTTTAATCTTTGGAAAATTCTCAAAGAATTTTAAAGCCTCCGTTACTCGCATATCTAAAACTTCCGCAATATTCTTATCTTTATATTTAATTGATAAAGTTTCACTATTGTAACGACTGCCATGACATACTTCACAAGGAATATACACATCAGGTAAGAAATGCATTTCAATTTTCTTGACTCCATCACCTCTGCAAGCTTCACATCTTCCACCTTTAACATTAAAAGAAAATCTATTTTTCCCGTATCCTAGCATTTTTGCTTCTTTGGTATTCGTGAATAAATCTCTGATATCATCGAATACTCCGGTATAAGTTGCTGGATTACTTCTTGGAGTTCTCCCAATTGGATTTTGCGTAATTATTACTACTTTATCTAAATTATTAAGTCCAAGTATTTTCTTATGCGAACCTGGTTTAACTTTTGATTTATAAATATGACTCATACAAGCATTAGCAAGAATTTGCATAACTAAACTACTCTTACCACTTCCAGATACTCCGGTTACACATGTAAATGTTCCAAGTGGAAACTTAACATCAATCTCTTTAAGGTTATTTTCACTTGCTCCCTTGATTTCAATGTGTTTACCATTTCCTTTTTTTCTTTTTTCTGGAACTGGAATACATTCTTTTCCACTTAAATAACGACCAGTTATACTATTTTCATTTTTCATTACTTCTTCAGGTGTTCCGGCTGCAACAACATACCCTCCAGCATCTCCTGCTCCAGGCCCTATATCAACTAAGAAGTCACTGGCAAGCATCGTATCTGTATCATGTTCAACAACAATTAAAGTATTTCCTAAATCTCGCATTTCAAGAAGGGAATTAATTAACTTCTCATTATCTTTCTGATGAAGTCCAATACTAGGTTCATCTAAAACATATAAAACTCCGGTTAATCTTGAACCAATCTGGGTTGCTAATCTAATTCTTTGAGCTTCTCCTCCTGACAAAGTTTCACTCATTCTTGACATTGTCAAATATTCAAGTCCAACATTCTTTAAGAAATTTAATCTATTCTGAATCTCTTTAATAACTAACTCAGAAATCTTGGCTTCCTCGGTTGTTAACTTTAAACTATCAAACCAGTTAATTGCTTCTTTAATTGACATACAAGTAACATCATAAATATTCTTATCATGAATTAAAATATTTAAAACCCCATCATTGAGCCTTGCTCCGTGACATACTTCACATGGAAGTTCAATCATATATTGTTCAAGCCAATCTCTAATCCATTCACTTGATGTATCCATATATCTTCTTTCAAGATTATTAATTACTCCTTCAAAATAATCCTTATTTTTAGTAACATTTCCACTTCTACTTGTAATATTAAAAGTTAAAATATCAGGAGAACCATATAGAATAATATCTTGTTCTTTTTTACTTAATTTTTTAAAAGGTTTATCCATATCTATTTTATAATAATCACAGACAGCTTTAAGTCTTTTGTATTCAATTGAATCTTGATCATCATTTAAAGTTTTTATACATTTATTATTTAAACTTAAACTAGGATCGGGGATAACTAAATCAACATCTATCTTTAATTTAACCCCAAGTCCCTTACATTCCGGACAAGCACCATATGGAGCATTGAAACTAAAAATTCTTGGTTCAACTTCACTTATTGAATAATTACAATAAGGACAAGCATAGGTCGTGGAAAATAAAATCTCTTCTCCGCCTAAAACATTTACTAAAACTTTTCCTTTAGAAAGATTAGTTGCTGCTTCAATTGATTCATATAATCGACTTCTAATCCCTTCTTTAATAACAATTCTATCAATTACAACATCTATCTTATCTTTTTTATTTTTTTCTAAAGTAATTTCTTCTGTATTATCAAGCATTTCTCCATTTATGCGAACCCTGATGTACCCATCTTTTCTAAGATTATCTAAAGTATCTTTATGAGTTCCCTTTTCACTTTCAACAACCGGGGATAAAATAATTAACTTAGTTCCTTCTGGAAACTCCAAAACTTTATTAACTATTTCTTCAACGGATTGACTTTTAATTGGTATATGGTGATTAGGACAATAAGGAACTCCAATTCTTGAGAATAAAAGCCTTAAGTAATCATAAATCTCCGTAACTGTTCCAACTGTTGAACGCGGATTTTTACTTGTTGTTTTTTGGTCAATTGAAATACTTGGAGATAATCCTTCAATACTATCAACATCAGGTTTCTCAGACCCACCTAAAAATTGTCTAGCATAAGCAGATAGACTCTCAACATATCTTCTTTCCCCCTCAGCATAAATAGTATCAAATGCTAAACTACTCTTACCACTTCCTGATAATCCTGTCATAACAATCAATTTATTCTTAGGTAATTCTAAATCAATATTTTTTAAATTATTTTCTCTTGCACCCTTTATTACAATCTTATCCATACTCTTCACCTCTTCAAAATCTTAAATAGTATAACATATTTTTAAATATTTTTACATACTAAAAAAAGGAAAATTTAAACTTTTTCCTTTATTCCATAGTAAATGCTGATTTATGTTCTTGATGATGTCTTCTTGCTCTTTCTCTCTTCTTCCTTGTTATATAAGTTTCAACTAAAGTAACAACTATTCCAAGAACTAAGAACCCAATTGCAAATACATTTAAATAATTAGCAATTTTTGTTAATATCGTTGTCAATATATCCGAGAATTCTTTGGATAATATAAGAATATTTCTAAAATCTACTTTTTCATAAATAGCAAATCTAATAAAGAATAATAATATTCCAACAGCAAGAGTAATAGGACCAAAGCAGCGAACTTTCATTATAGCAATTACAACAAATATAATAATACATATAACTAACAAAATAATAGCAACTATTCCTAATAAATCATTTACTTTTTGAATTGAATTAGTAAAGTTATCTACTAAATTATATAAGTTAGTTTCATTTTTATAAAGTTTAACCATCTCTGTAACAAATGAATCAATAGCTTGTTGATCCGCTACTTCTAAATTATTCTTCTTCAAAGATTCATTAATATTATTAATTAATTTTTCTTTTAATTTAGTATCATCAAATTCAATCTTACTATCTTGATATAACTTATCTAAATATTTATTAACATCACTTCTAACATCTTCTTCTGTAAATAAATCATTTAATATTTCTTCATCAAGTCCTGATGACATCATATAATCTTTCATGTTATTTCTAATCTTATCACTTACTAAAGTATAATAATTAGTTTTATCAAGCGTTTTTTTAACAGAGTATTCACTTAAAGCAGTTGATTTTAAAATACCTAAAACTACTAGGAGAACCAAAAGAATTGTTAAGATAAATCCTAAGGTATAACAAATTATTTTTTTAGTCTTTCTACTCATCATTATCACCTACTCTATGTGAATAAACAACATATCTTTGAGTTCTTCGACCAACAACCCCATGTCTAATTGGATAACAGGTATACATGATTAACATTTCTTTTTCTTCTTGAATTGGAAATGCATCTAAGTCTGTTTCATTTACAACTTTATAACTATCTACTTCATATTCGAATGTTCCATAGGTTGTTTCAATTGTAATTTTACTCCCCTTTACTAATCTATCGATTTCATGGAAAAATCCGACATTGTTGTGAGCAGGCATAATGATTGTTCCTCTTTCACCTGGAAAGTAAGATCCTCCATAATGTCCAACCCCATACCTGATAATATCTAAAGTATCTCCATGATAAATTGGTAAATTCAAACCAATCTCAGGTATTTTCATTGTTCCGAATTTCTCACCATAGTTTGGTCTATTAATGATAGACTTGGTAAGGGAATCATATTCTGTCTTTTTCACTTCTGCCTCTTCCTTTTCTTTAATTGCAACTGAATTAACAAGAGTCGTTACAAAAGTGATTTGTTTATCAAATAGTATATAAGTTGTAAATATAAAAATTGCTGCATAGAAAAAAGAAATTGCTACGTTAGTAGCAAATGTCTTTAAAAATTTTACTTTGTTCATTAGTCAGTAGTTCTTACTTTTCTAACTACTACAAATGCACCTGCTAACATAACTACAAATGATACACCAGCAAGGATAGCAATACTATTTGTTTCAGTTCCAGTTTGTTTAACTAAATCTGTAACTTTTTCAAATACTTTACCTGTTTCTGGGTTGTAGATAGTTAATGCTCCTTCAGTATAAGTAACATTAATTGAAGTGTTAGCTCTTAAGTCAGCAAGTATATCTAATAATTCTCCTTTTGCAGCTTTAGGAAGATTATCGATACTTGTTGCATTTGTTCCTTTTACAATGTTAATAGCTTTAGTAATTGCCTTATCAAGAGCATCTAAGTCTTTAGCTGGAACTTCAAACTCTTTAGCATAATCTTCAACTATTTTCTTTAATGCTGGTGAAATCTTAAATTCAGCACCATTAATTGTATAAGTCTTCTCTAAATTATCAAGAACTTGTCTTTCAGTTAAAGCACTAACAGGACTTACAACAGAAAATACTAAAGCTACTGCTAATAACATCATTACGATTTTCTTCATACTTTTTCTCCTCTCAGGAAATATTATAACTTAACAGCCAATAAAATGCAAGAATTTTTTGCTTTGATTTTAAAATTTTTGATTAGTATATGATAATGTCTTAAGTGTTAGTATTTGATTTTGTCTCAAAACTATTATATTATATGTCACCG
>CANRHS010000027.1 GCA_947630495.1 uncultured Bacilli bacterium
ACTATTTCATACCAAATTGGTTTTGTATATGTATTCTTTCCTTCTATTGTAAACTCAAATACTTGACTTGGATCATAAGTATTGGTTGGCATGGCATTTTGAATATTTATTGAAGTACTTCCTTCCGTATACTTCATATAAATTTCTCCTGCTATTAATTGCTGATTTGGTCCTACCTTAAAATAATTCCATAAGGCATAGGTTCCTGTTATAATTAAAGTTAATACTAATAATACTGCTCCTAGTATTACCCATTTTCTCTTTTTTAAATATTTGTTTTCCATATTCTTATTTTCCTCCTTTATATGGTTCACTATTCTAATAATATTATATAACAACTTCTTGGACTTTTCAAGTCAATTTTAAAAAGACACAGAAAAGATAGTATTAATATACTACTTTGCTATGTCTTATTTTGTTATATTTTATTAAATTTATATTTTGTGATAAGTTAGTAGTGCCCCCCCCATAATTAACTTATTGCAAACTTCATTCATTGATACATTATATATATTTTTGCTTGTCATGAAGGGTCACTTCCTTTCCTATCCTATATATATAGGATAACACAAATTGGAAAATAATCAAGTATTATTTTTATTTTTCTCTGTAAATAGATGTAAAATTATTCATCAAAGAAATCATCAAAGAACTCATCATCGCTTACTTCTTGATATTTATTTTCTTCTTTTAAATCCATATTAGGTTTAATATTTTCAGGATTAGGTTCTATATTCTTCTCTTTTATTTTATCTATTAATTCATCAATATTAGATGGTTCATTAGTCTCTTCTTTAATTTCAGCATTTGGAATTGTTTTAAAATCTTCATCGTTAAAGGTATTTAAGAAATCCTTAAAAGAGGCATCATCATCTAAGTTTTCAACTGCAGGACTAGGAGTACTTTGAAGTTTATTTTGTTCTTTAGCTTCTTCTTCAGCAATTTTCTTTTCCTCAGCTTCAATTTCTGCTATTTTAGCATCTAAGTTAGCAAGTATTTTATCTACATCTATACTATTACTTTGAGGGCTAACACTTGGTTTATTATCACTGAATAAAGGTGGAAAAGGTGGTTTAAAGGAATCCCCTCCTCCAAATGGATTAGATGGAAAACCTGGAAAACCTCCTGAGTCTGACATATTTGCAAAAGGATTATTTTGTTTTTTCTTTTCTTTAACAAATTCTCTTATATCAAATACTTTAACTTCTCTTCTTTCTCTTGGAGTTATCTTCATAATATCTGCTTTAGGAAATTCCCTACCCCAATTCATTTTATAATCAGGAGTTAACTTGGTTTTAAAAGGAGCCATTCTTAAACGTCTAATTATTACTTCATTCATCTTTAATTTTTGTAAATCACTTATCGTAATTAAAGGTCTTGTTTCATCAGGTTTACCTTCTTTATCACTTTTAACTTTTACTTCTCCACACATCTTACTAATTTCTTCTAAAGCTCTTAATTCAGTTGAAATAAGATAAATTAAGTTACCAGCATTTCCTTTAATAGTTTCAGCATTTTGTTCCCCATATACTTCATTTAACTGAGCAAAGTTTTGAATAATCATTGTAAAACGCATTTGACGGCTTCGGGCAGCCGTAATCATCGTTGTAACATCTTTTAAAGGTGGCATATTAGCAAACTCATCAAGTAAGAAATTCGTTCTAACTGGAAGTTTTCCTCCATGATTTTGAGCAACATCTATTAAAGTTTCATATATTTGTTTAATTAAAATCGTAACTAAAGAGTGATAAGTTTTCTTTTCATCTTGAATAACTATAAATAAAGCTGTTTTATGCATACCTATATCTTCTATAGAAAAGTCACTGTAAGATAACATTTCTGATAAATTAACTCTGGTTGCAAATAATTTAATTTTTTGCTTAAATACCGAAATAATACTCATCTTAGTTTCATTCGGAGCAAGAATAGTACTTGATGCGCTTATATACGCTGAACCATTGGGATCTTTTCCTTGAAAATATTCTTTTACATAAGTACTACCACCTATTTTTTCTTCTCCAACCGTTGTCATTAAACTAATACTATTTAAGTTAATTTCTTCTTCTTTAGCATCTTCAAATAAACCTAAGGTTAAACCAGAAAAATAATCGGCAGAAGTTTTTTCCCAGAAAGGATCAGAATTCTTATTTCCTTCATCATACAAAATATTAGTAGCCAAATCTTCTAATAACTCGGTTGCTTTATCTTGATTACCATTTTTCCATAATCTATAAGGTAAAGTTAAAGGATTCCAAGTATTACCACGTCCCGGATCACGGAAGTTAAGTAAAATTATCTTATAGCCTTTAGCCCTTAACATATTACTTTTCTTTTCATACAATTCACCCTTAGGATCCGTTATAATCATCGATTCTCCATGTTTTGACAATAACTCAATCATTGGATAAATAATCGCGGTTGTTTTACCACTTCCTGTTGAACCTATTACTAAATTATGAAATTCACTATCATCAACATAAATTTTCTTACCATCATTTATTAAAGCAATTCCAGCATGATCAGAATGAGCATCAGTTGGTAATACTAAATTAAGTTGTTTTTTCATATCTTTAGGATCACACCATTTAGCATAACCATCTGATTTCTTTTCTGTTGTAAAACCAAATCCTTTTTCAAATTCAAAGAAATAACTTTTACAACTAACCATTAAAGCCACAATTGAAACTACATAAAATACAATAGTTGCTCCAATTAAATCAGATCTAAAAGCTGGTCGTGGATCAAAATAAGTAAAATCTCCTGTTGATGTTATACTAGATAAATTAGATATAGCAATAGCTACTATATATAAAATAACTAAACAAGCAATTAAAAACTTCTTCATATCACTTGAATCAAATCTTAATTTTAATTTCATATTTTCACCCTATTCATATATTTTATTATTTCTTTTATTTTTCTTAACCATCTTTAATATAATAACAATTACTATAATTGCTAAAATGATTAATATACTAATAAAAATATATATACCTAAATTATACACGTAAATCTTATTTTTATCAAATGTTATTTCTATTTTTTTATCTTTTGTTTCTTCATCTATATTCCAAGTATAAGTGTTAGTTACATTATCGTATTTATCTGCATTATTAGAAGTAACTACATATGGAACTTTAATATTAATTTTTAAATCAGAGATAGGATATCTAACATCAGTTTCATCTTCAACATATGGTAAGAAATTTTTAGTTTGAATAGTTATTAAATTATCTTTTTCTATATATTCTATATCTTCAAAAACTTGAGTTTTAAAGATTGTTTCTTTAATATAATCATTGATATTATTATATTTTTTATTTGCTAAAACTCCAGGTCTTCTTTCTTCTTCAATTAATTTATAACTATAATTATTATCAGGCAAAGTTTTCATAATTTCTTGGTTATTATAGACATTCTTTACTATAGTAAGTCTATAATCCATATAAAATAAATCAAAATATTCATCAGTTGCTGAAATAAATACTTCTTCATTAACACTTAAATCTTTATTAATTGTTAAGTTATAGTCACTACTTACACATCCAGTTGTTATAAAGATGATAATTAATATTAAAATTATTTTTTTTAAATTCATATATTATTACCTCCTTGAAACTACTACAAATGATGGGTTATTAGCCCATTTTAAGATGTCATTTTCGAAGTCAACCCAGGCATTATCGCGTCTTGAGCCGCCTCCAGCCGGATCCCACACTAGTACTTGAGTTCTTCCATTTTGAGTTCTAACTCCAACTAAAGATATATAATGACCATTCTTTGTATTATATCTAGCACCTTGTCCACCATTAGGAGCAATTCTTGCAACAACAGCCGTTTTTCCAGTTGATAAATCTGATAACATTTGAGTTATTTTAGCAGTATTTTTTTTAGTAACTGTATAAGAATCTAAACCAAACATCTTAGCAGCTGATGCAGGATAAGTATATCTTACATTATTACACTTACCAGCACTTTTTAAACGATTATTAATTTCAACGGGATCATGTTTTTGTCCTGTTAATAAAGATATAACAATAGCAGTTGCTGTTACACTACAACCAGAATTAGATATAGTACCTCCATTACAGAAACTTTGCTTATAGTTTCCTTGATGGAAATGAAAATTTTCATTTAATTCTATTTGACCATTAAAGTTATCAGTTGTTTGATAATAAAGTCCTTCTCTTATATTAATTAAATCAAAATCATGATAATATTTATTTAATATTTGTTCATATGTCATTCCATTTTTAGAGTCAGCCATTGCTTCATCTTGTCCTAGACATTGATTGCTTTTACAAAGAGACATATTAGAATAATAACTTAATCCCTTCTTTAAATCATTTCCTCCTGTAAAAGTTGTTGAAGTAACTCCTTTTTTTACCATAACCATTCCAAATATTTCATTCAATATTTCATCCATATAAGCATTTTGTTCTTCACTCCAAGGTTGATGAACTCCTGAAGATCCAAATCTTTTGGTTCCACTATAAGCCGTTCCAAATTGCATACCATTATTAGTATAAGTACAACCATTTTTAACATCACATGAAACAAGTCGACAATCACCTGTTGGAAAATTTATTGATTCAATTCTTGGATAAAAATCTACATAAAAACTAGCAAGAGAATAAGTTAAAGTTGCAATTGTAAAAGCCTTTACACCTTCTTTATACTCTTCTTTTAATTTTCCCCGGCCAAGTTCTCCTTCAATTGCTCCTTTTAAATATTCGGTTAATTCAAAATATTCTAGATAAGTTGTTCCTTTATTGATATTTCTACTATTTGAAAAGACTGTATTACCACGATCATTTTTCATTGTACTATAAGGAGTTTGACAAGTTTGTAAATACATCTTTATACTTCCTGAAAGAAAAGAATTTGGTGTTTCTGGTTCAGCAATTGCTTCTTTGGCAAACTCATATTGTTCAAATATTTCATCTACTAATTTTTTTCTTGATTCATAACTAGTATCTTTTAAAGCATCTTTATAATAGTCTTTTAAAAACTTACTTTCTATTAATCTATTATAAAAACCTCCTCCTACTTCAAGATCACTTTTATAGGAAGAACCATCTTTTTCTATCATTAAAGCGGCTACTGTTTTTATTTGCTTTTTAGCATTTACATAATCAACTGATGAGGAAGTATCAACATCACCGCCTGAAGTGCCATCTTGAGTTTCCTCCTGATTTTCCTCATTTTTCTCAAGTTCTTCTAATCTATCTTTTAATTCCTCTTCTGTTATATCTTCAGATCCAGCTCCACTATATAAATCATCGTTTCCTGATATAAAATAACGATATTCAATAACAGTATCTAACATTACCCAATCTAGAGTTACCCCATATTTTTCTTGATATTCCTGAACTATTCCTTTAACACTTCCATCAGATGATCCTAAAATTGCATTATTATAATCCTCATTTGCTTTTCTTCTTTCTTCATCTTCTTTGCTATACACATATTCCTTTTCTTCACTTTTCCAAGAATCTAAACTAAAAATTGATAATATAGAAGAAATTGGAGTAAGAATAGCTTGAATTGCAACAAAGAAAATAATTACAAAAACTAAGGCTACAGCTCCAATAAGAATAATTTTAGTTTTTAAACTAAAAATTCCACTTAATTTACTTTTACTCTTTCCCTTTTGTTCTTCTCCATTATCTAAATTGTCATTAGATTCTTGTCCATCTTCATTAGTATTTTCTTCATCACTACTTTTTTCTTCTTTATTACTATTATTTCTTCTATTAAGAAAAGAAGGTAATTTATTACTAATATTTTGTAAAGCATTAGGAGTATTATCATTATTATTTTTTAAATTTTTATAACCATCTCTAAGTTTGTCTAGTCCTTTAGCAGCAATTTTTCCTTTTGGCCCTGTTTTACTAAGAGCATCACTTACCTTATCTAAAGGATCTTTTTTTCTTAAATTACCTGTCCTTCTTAGTCCTTGATTATTATTTATAGTTTCCTTAGTATTAGGAAAAGGCACTGCATTATTAGATTCCTCTTCTATATTATCATGAGGAATTCCCATATTAGTGCCATTATTATGGAAAGTCGTATTGGAATTAAATCGACTTCTTCTATTATTTAAATTATTTAGATTATTATTAGTATCGTTATTATTCATACGACTCACCCACCTTTACTACTAAATTATAATCCTCCACCTGAACCAAAGGATTCTAATTCTTCTTGTGTAACTACAACATCAATTTGCATTCTTCTTGAACCACATACAAACAAAGCTTGACCTTGAGTATATCTCTTTATATTTTCTATTTCATTCTCATTTAAATCAACTAACTGAGCTAAATCCTCTACTGCTTGTTTTCTTAATTGCATTATCATATAATAAGATGCATTATCAAAAATAGCTTTTCCATGAGTTATAACAGCTTGATCTGAGAAATCACTTGGTTGTTGAGTTATAACAATTGTTCCTGTATTATACTTACGACTTCTTCTTTGAACTTGAGCTAAAAATTCAGCTCCAAGCACATTTCCTCCTCCAAGTAATACATGGGCTTCATCTACCATTAAAATAGTATCTTTACTTCTATCAAGACAAAGTCCCCAAGCAAACTTTAAGATATTAAAGAATAAAGCATTTTTAATATTTGTATCTTGGTTCATTAATTCTTTTATATTAAATACTATATAATTACTATCTTTTCTAATTGTTGTATGTCCATTAAAGTAATAACTAAGTTCTCGAACAAAAGGTCTTACTTTAAGTTCCAAACGTTCCATAACATCTCTTTCATGAGTTTTTTCAGTTAAAGATAATAATCTGCTTCTAATAGTTTCATATACATCACTAAAAATTGGAAAATCCTCTGTTGTCTTATTCATAAAATTAGTTTCAAAGTTAATATCAAATCTTCGATAAGTATCTTGAACTATTTCACTAAATAAATTTTGAACATCATCTTCTATATCAGGATAATAATATCTCATAAATGCTTTTAAGAATTGTAAGGTTCTTGTTAATACAGTATAACCTAATCCTTGACTTATTTCTTCTTCATCAACATCAATTATAACTTCAAGAGGGTTAATCATACCAAATGAACCACCTTTACCAAGATCAACAATATCTCCTCCATATAGTCTGGTCATATCTTCAAGTTCATTTTCTGGGTCAATCGCAACTATTTGACAACCATTTCTAATATGTCCTCTTAAAAGTAATTTAGCTAAAGTTGATTTACCAGAACCAGATCCTCCTAAGATAATCATGTTAGCATTATTTCGGTTTGACTCTTTACGATATTTATATAAGAATTGATTAAATAAGATTACTCCTCCTGAAAAATCAATTCCAATTAAATTAGATAATCCTGGATCTTTAATAGAATCAAAGACAAAAGGATACATTCCGGCAACTGTAATTGATGGAATAGGAGTTCCAATTCTCTCTTCAATCTTCTGTTTTGGAAAAATTGGTAAAATTGACTTTAACAAAGTTTCTTGTTCAAATCTTAAAGTAACAGCACGCATTTCCATAGAATCTAAGAAGTTTTTAACATTTGTTTTTTTCATTTCTAATTCTTCTCTTGAATCAGCTGTAATCATAATATGCATTTGAAAATCAAATACTTGAGATTGATTGGCTGCAAGCATAGAAACGAAGTACTCTAAAGATTCATAATCTTGACGAATTCTTTCTTGCATTGTTCTATCTTTTTCATCTTGATATCTTTGTTTATAATCAGCAATTTGCTTATTAATCATCTTTTGAAGCATTGAAAAAGGAACTGGTATATGTTTAATAACTACTTTAATTCCTGGAACATTAGTTAAATCTGCAAGATATCCAGGAGGGATTGATTTAGGATAAGAAATAACTGTCATAATTGTTGCATACTTATCACTTATATTAAAATCACTTGGATTAAACTGTAAACCTTTAGGTGCTATCTCACTTTTAAAGATACTCATTCTTCAGTCACCACCGTTCCAAATTCAGTCCTAACCCCACCATTTAAGAAATTATCTAAAATTGTTCTTAAATCTTCATTAGTAGTTTGACTAGCATTTAAACCACAACTACCAAGACCATTAATAATTAATCTAAGTCTCTTACCTATCTCATCAGGATTTTTTTCTTTAAATAATATATAGTATTCTGTATCAACAACTTGATTATTAATAAACATATTAGCTTTCTCAATATCTTGAGCAATTATTTTTACTTGGTATGGAGTTCTTGCATTTTGTAACATTATTTGAAGTTGAGATTGATAAACTGATATATCAACCGGTCTATCTGCTGCTATCATCCAAAATTCAAATTTCATAAGATTATAGAAGTTAGTTAAAGCATTTAACACTCCTTCTTGTTGTAATGGGTCAAGAATAAAGATATTTTTAGGTTGAATTTTAACTCCTGTTACTTTTTCATTATTAGGTAAAACAATCATTCCATTGGAAATACTTTTAACATTAATCCAATCTTCAGTATAAGCTGAACCTTCAGCCTTCTTAGTTGGCCCTTGAGGAGCCGGCTTACTCATATTAGGATTCATCCCATTATTTATCTTTGAATTCATATTTTGAACACCATCCTCTCCAAACATATCTTTGTCTATTTGTAAAAAATTTAATCAATTCTCCAATTGCTACCCTTATATTATGGTAATTAGGAAATGGGAATACTAACATTGTAGCAATACCAGCCGGAACAAGGGCTACAATCGAAAAGGTATTACTAACACTATTAGTAAATGATAATATAACAAGTATTAATAAAGTTATTCCTACTCCAACTCCAAATATTATCAAATCAATTGGTCTAAATATTCCCAAAATTAATTCCCCTTTTTTTGTATTTGCAGGTATCAAATATTGATTTCCATTCACTTATATCACACTCCTTTTTATTAGTCTTTCTTTTCTTGATTTTGTTCATAAGAACTACGTCTACCACCACTAGTTTCAAGTTGTTTAATAACATCAGATAATTCTCTATAAAATTTACCTGGATTTTCTCTAAAAGCTAATTGTAATTGTTTCTTCAATCCAGTTTCAATTCCAAGCCCATCAAGTACACCCATAACTTGTTTTTCCATTTCGGTCATTGCAGTATTTTCAATAGTTTTGAGACTTCCATCATCTTGTTCAACACCACGGACATAATTACCATCTTTATCATATCTTCCAACTGTAGCATTCAAATAATCAACTGCGCCATACTTTTGAGCACTTGAAAACATTTCTCGAATTTTAGATGCATCTACTTCATAGGTATTACCCTTTGAATCTTCAATTTTTCCGTCATAACTACCATTCATTAATTGGTCATAAGCTTTTCTAACTTGCGAATAATTAAGTGATAATTCTTTAGCATTAGCAGAATCTGCTTCTACTTTGTTACCATCTTTATCTGTATAATCAAAATTACCATAACCATGAAAAACATTATTTAATTTAGAACCTTCTTCATCAAGTTTCTTCATTGCTTCACCAGTAAAGAATTTTTCACGCAAATTTGCAAGAGTTGAGGCAGCGCTAGTATACGAACTTCCAGTTGGAGTATCCAAACCTTGCCATCTATTAACAGCATTCATAACCTTTTCTTGCATTGGTCTAATAGGTTTTGGAATTCTTGAAACAGCAGTATTTCTAGCGTCTCTAGCATTGTTCAAAGTCTCTTCAGCAGTTTTCATAGCTGTTGTTTTTTCAGAAGCAGACATGCTTGTATCATTTTTAATTCTTTTGATTTCGTCATTATAAGCATTTACAGCATTTTTATAAGTTTCTTCATAAGGACTAACCATTTTTTCATATTCTAGTTGACTTTGTTTAGCCATAAATCGAGCATTTACTTTTCGATGAGATGCACCTGTAGTTGCCTTGATATTATTTTGATAAGCACCCTTCCATCCTTCATCTTTTGCAGTTGCAACCAATCCTCTTCTAGTTGCACCACCTAAAGAGCCTAAACCTCTTTGAACTGCTTTTAAACCACCTTCACCATTTTTCTTTGCATACTTGTAACTTCCATAGCCAGAACCTACAGCAGCTAAAGCTGTACCAGCAAGTCCTAAAGCTGTACTTCCTTTTAAAATTCCTGCAAGACTTCCACCTTCTTTAAGTCCAAGTAATCCTGTAATAAATTTAGGAAATTCTTTGCCAAACTTTAATAAGGCAACTATTATAAACACAGTAATCCAAGCGGCCCTTGAAGTGTCTCCTCCAACTTTAGAATAAATAGTTGTAATTGTAGCCGAATCAAATAAAATCGAAAATACATATGCTATAAAATAAATTCCTATCAAATTAACAAACAAATCCAAATAAGTACTAAAACTTGTTTTTACCCAATTATCAAATGATTGTTTGGAAGTTTTAGGATCAATATAACTTGCAATTGGAATTGGTGCAATAAATTCACATACCGCAAGTTTTATACTCCTAATTGCTACATATACAGCCATGCTTATTAAAGTATAAAGCAAATATATAGCTAAAGCTGTTGATGCTAAAATAACATATCTATATTTATATCCGTTTGGATCATTACTACAAGTGTCTATTTTATTAAGATTTGAAGAAGCTACTGCTGCATCAATAGACGCTATAGTTACATTATTCGATTGAGTTGTCCCAATACCCAAAATACTTCCATCATTACAACTCGGATTATCATATCCATAAAAAGCAAAAAACGATTGCAAAGCCATAGTTCTTCCAGCATCTTCAATAGTAGTTTCTGCTGTTTGTCCGCCTAATATAACTCTAGGTATAACTGGAACAACATAATTTTGAATTGTTCTTGCCATATCAAATATAGATGGAACTAAAACAATTAATGCAAGTGAAATAACAACTCTTTTTAATATATTTCCAACTCCTTGTTCTTTATCATCCATTTTATCGGGATTAACAATTATTTGAATAAATGAAATCATTAATTTAAATATCATTACTAATCCTAAAATTATATAAAGTCTATTTGCAAATTTTGTAATCTGAGAACCTGAAAAAATTTCTACATTAGCTAAATCTAATATTAATTGAAATACACCTTCTACTAAGTTATATACATGCTTATCTATAAATCCAAATATACTTCTTAAAGCATCAATAATAATTTTCAAGATAACACCTCCAAACGAAAACCCCTATAATATATATAAGTATATCATTAAATCGAAATAAAGTAAATAACTTTAATCTCTTTTTTTAACGTTTCATATTATACTACATTTTAAAAAAAAGTAAAGTAAAAAGTGATAAAAGATATAATTTTATCACTTAAATTAAATATTAGTATCAATTATTTAATTTCAATAGTCTTTTTATCTTTATTATCAGGACTTTTTAATACATCAATTATTAATACTCCATCTTTATATTTAGCATTTATTTTACTATAATCAACATTACCAACATAGAAATCTCTTTTATATACTCCATAAGTTCTTTCTCTTTTAATATAGTTTTTATTATCTATATTAGTATCATTCTTTTTACTAGCAAGAACAGTTAGATAACCATGATTAAACTCAATATTTAAATGCTCCTTTTTAAATCCTGGTAAATCAATTTCTATATGATATTTATCATTCTCTTCATAAATATCACACTTCATATAAGAATCACTATCTAAATACTCATCAAACATAATTTTCCTCCTGTTACTAATATAATTAATTTTTTATATTTTATACTAATCTTTTTTATTAATAATAAATTCTCTTAACATTTTAGTTAAGGCTCTTTTTTCAATTCTTGAGACATAACTTCTTGAAATATGTAATTTTTTAGCTTTTTCTCTTTTGGTTAAAACTTTTACATATTCACTTAATAATTTTATATTTTCTTTTTCATATAAATCTAGTGCAAAATCAGGTTTATCACTTTTTAAAATATCAACTATTGTTATCTCATTTCCTTCTTTATCAAAACCAATACTTTCATTGATAGAAATGTTTTTACTATATTTATTATTACTTCTATAATACATTAATATTTCATTTTGTATACATCTAGCACAATAAGTTGTAAGTCTTACATTTTTATTTCTGGAATAAGTATCTATTCCTTTAATTAATCCAATTGTTCCAATTGATATTAAATCATCTTGAAAAGAAACATCATGTTCAAATTTTTTAACAATATGAGCAACTAATCTTAAGTTATGTTCTATTAATTTACTCCTAGCATCAGCCGACCCTTTTTCCATATCAATTAAACATTTCTCTTCTTCTTCCTTAGTTAAAGGATCAGGAAATAAGTTATTTGAATAACTTCCTGTAAAGAATAACATTTCTTTAATTATATTTATAATATTTAAAAACATATACCACCAATTAAGTATATGTTTTAAGGTAAAAAAAATAAATACTTCTGATAAAAGTATTCATTTCGAGTTTAGAAAAAGTTGTAACAATTTATATTATCTTTTTATCGATAATATAAACATATAATAAATATTATCAGTATTTACTACAACCACTTATCCTTGAGTATCTCCTCTCAAAACAATTGTCCTACTTAGTGGCGATAAAGATTATAGTTCATATAATTTTTCTTACCTATATAACCCATCCTCTAAGCAATCACTTTAAGTATTAATGAATAATACTAAATACCTAAAAAGGTAACAAAGGAATAAAATTAATTATTCCAAATAGTCATAAAGACTATTAAGTTTGAAATCAATCAAACTAGAAAGACTAAAATATAAATTCTAATAAGAATAAATATTGAGTCCATTACTTATAATAAATATTCAAAGTGAATAAATATTAAAGTCATATAAAGTAATTAACTTAAATTCTGTGCTATTCTTACTAAGCAATTATAGTATACTACTATCTTCGACATATGTCAACACTTTTTTTAAATTTT
Organism: uncultured Bacilli bacterium; assembly: GCA_947630495.1. Lineage (GTDB taxonomy): Bacteria > Bacillota_I > Bacilli_A > RF39 > UBA660 > RUG591. The sequence goes on from CANRHS010000027.1 coordinate 12,874, forward strand.
TTTTATTTTTTTCATTTTCCTTGTTTTACAAGATAATTCATTAATTTTTATAGATATCTAGTTTATTATAATTATTCAAAATTAAGATAGGTTATAAAATATTATGAGGAGGTAAATAACATGATGGAAAATGGATTTGATTCATTAGGATCTGATTTCAGGCCAGGTAAAAGTTGTCCTAGAGTAGTCTTTGCTATCCTTCCTACTGGCACTGCTCCAACTGGACCTACTGGTGGAATCGTTGGACCTACTGGACCAACAGGGGCTACAGGTGCTACTGGAGCAACTGGACCTACTGGACCTCAAGGTTTAGAAGGCGCTACTGGGCCTACCGGGGCTACTGGGGCTACTGGTCCTCAAGGTGAAGTTGGTCCTACTGGACCTCAAGGTTTAGAAGGCGCTACTGGGCCTACCGGGGCTACTGGTGCAACTGGTCCTCAAGGTGAAGTTGGTCCTACTGGACCTCAAGGTTTAGAAGGTGCTACTGGGCCTACCGGGGCTACTGGTGCAACAGGCCCTCAAGGTGAAATTGGTCCTACTGGACCTCAAGGCTTAGATGGCGCTACTGGTCCTACTGGGGCTACTGGTGCAACAGGTCCTCAAGGCGAAATTGGTCCTACTGGACCTCAAGGCTTAGATGGCGCTACTGGTCCTACTGGGGCTACTGGGGCAACTGGCCCTCAAGGTGAAGTTGGTCCTACTGGACCTACAGGTGCTACTGGTGCTGATGCTCCTACTCCAACTTTAACAATTGGAACTGTTACAACTGGCGCTCCTGGAACTGATGCTGCTGCAACAATTTCAGGAACTGCACCTAACTTTACTTTAGATCTAACTATTCCTGCTGGCCCAACCGGACCTACCGGCGCTGATGCTTAGTTATAAGGCTGTTAACAAATGTTAGCAGTCTTTTTTTTCTACATCAAACTATCAATTTATCAAATAACTCATTCATTCTTTCCATAAACTCAACCTCATCAAAGAAAATATCCATTGGTATATCTAATTGATATTTTTCTATAAATTCATGCATAAACTCATCTGTTGGCATATCTTCACTATAACCATTTTTCATATAATCATCATATATTACTTTTTTTATATCTTCTCTTAATTCCATAGCTTTATCTTTATGAGCATAGACAATTCCGTACATTACACCATAATCAACATAAATCTCATATTTTTCTATATTACTACGAGAATATAAATTAACTTCAATTTTATCATCTAAAATTTCACATATTTCTAAATGTTTATCTTTCCAATCTCTTTTTTCAAAAGTATCTGTTTTATCAATTCATTTCATATATTACTCCTTAAACTCTCTTTTCTCTCTATCAAAATTTAATTTAATTGTTCCTAACTCTCCATTATTATTTTTAGAAACTATTACTTCTACATCATTAGAATCTCTTTTATAAACATCTCGATACAAATAGATAATTTTATCACTTACATTTTCTAAATTTTTATATTTTAAAGTATCAATTGTTGGTCTTCCTTCAACATCTTTAGATAACTCTGAAACTATTACAACAGGAATATTCAATTCAAGAGCTAAATTCTTTAGGCTAGAAGCTATATCTTCATTATTTAAAGATGAAAGTAATTGAATATAATCTATAACTATTAAACTAACCTCATTATTTATATCTTCTTTTATATTTTCAAGATATTTTTTATCTGTAATAATCTCTACATCTTATTTAATATTCTTTTTTCTAAAGAAGTTTTACTTTCTTCTAAATTATAATATAGTATTTTTTTTATTAGATATTTTATTTAATATACTAATAACAAAACTAGATTTACCCATAGACGGACGACTTGCTATTGTTATAAGTTCTCCATTCTTAAATCCATTAATTAGTTTATCTAATTCTTTAAAATTTGCTAACATAATATTTAATTCATTTCTTTATAATTATTCTATATTATAATTTAATAAATTGCAAATGTTCTTACACAAATTTATATAGTAAAACTGTGAAAATAAATTTCACAGGTATTAATAATCAGTCTTCTTATTTGGAATTAGGATGGTATCTCCTACCAAAAGCATGGTTGATGATAAGTTATTTAAATTTATTAGATCATC
>CANRHS010000028.1 GCA_947630495.1 uncultured Bacilli bacterium
ACTTATCAATTAATTGATCTTTTTTAGTATTTTTAGTTATATTCATTTTTATTTCCTTAATTTTTTCTTCAAATTTATTCATAAACATCACCAGCGAATTATAATAACACATATGTCAAAAAAAGACAAGTAGTTTTACAAAACTTGTCAATATTTTTTTACATAAAATTGTCTAATCTTTCGGTCTAAAGAATAATGAGAATATAAAGGCAAAGAAGATAGCTGATGTAATACCTGAGGCTGTTAAATCAAAGACTCCCATGGCAAGACCCATATATCCAACTTCACTGGCTCTTACTAACCCTCCATGAATTAGTAAATGTCCAAATGAAGTTATGGGAACTAAGGCTCCGGCTCCAACATGAGCAACGATTAAATCATAAATATCAAAGATATCAAGAGCTGCTCCAATTATAACAAATAAACTAGTAATATGACCAGGAGTTAGTTTAGTATTGTCTAAGATAAGTTCAGCAATTAAGCAAACTGCTCCTGCGAATAAAAACGAATATATATATATCATAAGTCACTCTCCAAACTTACTGCATGGGCTATACTTAAAATATTTTCTTTTTGAAATACCATCGTTGGATTAAATAAAGCTCCCGTTGCTACATATAAAACTCTCTTTAATTCTTTATTTTCAAGTTTTTTAATTATATCTGAATAAACTACTAAAGCGCTACAAACAGGTCCTGAACCTCCTGCTTGAACATCTTTTTGTTTATCTAAATCATATAACATAACACCACAATCATTGTATTTATTTTGTAAATCAATATTATATTCTTTCTTTAAGTAATCTCTTAAAATTTCTTTACCATATATTCCTAAATCACCCGTTAAAATTAAATCATAATCATCAATCGTTCTATCTAAATCACTTAAGTGTTTATAAATTGTCTCAGCTGCTGCCGGTGCCATAACACTTCCCATATTAAGAGGGTCATTTTGAGCAAAGTCAACTGGGGTTCCAATGGTTGCTGCTTCAATTCTAACTTTACTTTTAGAGTCCGTTAACAAACAACTTGCTCCTCCTGTTGCCGTAAAAGTAGCCGTTCCAGGCTTAGGTGCCCCGTATTCGGTTGGATTTCTAAATTGTTTTTCAGCAACCATATTATGACTACTAACACTTACCATGACATTATCACAGGTTTTACTTTCAATTAAATTAGCACCAATTATTAAACCTTCTGTATTAGTAGCACAGGCACTAAAGATTCCTAAGAAAGGTCTTTCAAGTTCTCTGGCTGCATAACAACTTGCTGTTATTTGATTTTGCAAGTCTCCAGCAATAAAAACATCAACATCCGACTTTTCTTTCTTTGATTTCTTTAAAACTAAATTCATACTATCTGTCATTAATTTTACTTCCGCAGATTCTAGACTATCTTTATTAAAATACATATCTGTATACTTCTTATCAAATCTTTTAGCAAGAGGTCCTTTAGCCTCATATGGTCCAACTATGGTTGCTACATTTTCTATGTAAACATTTTTATATTTTGTTGTCATCTTAAGCTCCTCCCATGATAATTAATCTTAAAAATCCAAAGATATAGGCTGATACTACTCCGTATATTATAACAGTTCCTGCTAATTTAAACATATTAGCGCCCAATCCTGTTACAAACCCTTCCTTTTTATATTCAATTGCTGCACTTGTCATTGAATGCGCAAATCCCGTAATTGGAATAATAAGTCCACATCTTGCAAATTTAACCCATTTATCAAAAAATCCTAAAGCCGTAAATAAACTTGCTAAGAAGATAAGGGTTACTATCATAAATACTGATGCATCACTTGAAGATAATCCTAAGTAATATGAGTAAAACTCAACCAATAATTGACCAAGAACTCCCATCAAACCACCAACTACAAAAGCAATAAAAGCATATTGTCCTCTTTTTTCTTTAGGTTTATGTTCCATTACTAATTTGTTATATAATTTCTTTTCCATACCATTCACCACTTTTATTATTTACTAAAATGGTAATTTTATACAAAAAAAGAATTAGATTTTACTCTAACTCTCTTAATTAACGTTTTGGATTAACTTCAAAATAAATTCTATCTTTCGTATCATCGTAATATGCTTCTCTATTTTTTATAAAATTATTCTTAAAAGTTTCATAATTGTTATTTGTTTCTTCTATTTCAACATATCTTTCAGAAATACTTTCATTATACATATTACCATTGATATCAATAAACATCGGAGAAGCAGCACCAACTGTTACCCCTTCAATAAATCCTATAATGTTTTTATAACCACCTATATTATTTTTAATATCTAAATTATTTTTATTAATAGTTATTTTTGAACTTTCAGGGGTTTCAATAGATATACCATTAGCCGAACTTACTGTCCCATCTTCTTTTAGAAAATATAATATCCTTTCCCCACCATTTCCTTTGTATAAATAATCAAAATTTAATACATTAGTGGATATTGTTTCTTTTTTATTATCAATCAAATAATACAAATTACCATCTTTATCTAATTTTATTTCAACAAATTCCTCTTCAGAATCACTATCATCAACATTATTATCTAGTTGATTATCATTATCTTGGTTATTACTTTCTACTTTTTCACTATCATTTGTTTGATTACTATCTTTGCTTAAAAATTTATCATAGCCGATATAAAAAGTTGAAATTCCAAGTAATAAAATTAGAACTCCAATTATTATATTTTTTTTATCCATTATAATCCTCTATTCAACTTTTTAATTTTCATCAGTACTTGACTCTTGATTATCAGGGTTGTCAGTAATTTCCTGAACATCAGCCGCACCTAAGATTGTAAAGCCACTATCTGATTTACGTAATCTTAATTCACGTTTTTTAATATAACAAGAATCACTCTTATCTTCACAAGTTTTACCTAATTCCATAACTCCATAAGTAACAATTATTTCACTATCAGATACGATATTAACATCATTAAGAACACAAGTTTGAATAGGATCTAATCCAGTTGCTACTACTTCAACATAGTAATTGTTATCATCTTTTGTAAAGTTGAAAAAATCCTTACTAAAATCAATCTTTGTAACATCAACAATTGACGCAGGTATTCCTAAATAAGCTCTCATAAATGTATCAGCATCAGCAACTGGCATTGTATATTTATAAGTATACTTTGAATTACTTAAACTTTCTCCTTCTCCATGTTCATATTGAAATACAAAATACCAACCAAATATATCACTTATACTAACAGGATTCATCTCTCCCAAATCAAAATCAGCATTATAATCTGTAAAATACTCAACTAACTTGGCATTATCAGTTAAGAAATTTTTAACATCATCTTCCGTTACAGATACACTAGGTCCATCAATGTTTTCTACATCTTGATTATCATCATTAATATTATCATCAGAAACATTTGGCTTACTATTTAACAAACTAATTGTTCCATAGGCAATGAAAGCAACTCCTGCAACAAAAGCAATAATTCCAATCAAAATCCCTTTATTATCCTTTTTATTTTCCATATCTACTACTCTCCTTTACTATATATAAAGTATACAATAAAATTTAGTAAATTACAATCTTTTTTTGACTTTTTCTTGTTCATATTTTATAACATAATCTTCAATTGTATTTCTTTCTAAATTAAGAAACTGATAAATACTATCTATCTCTCTTTCTAATTCTTGTAAATTAGAATCATCAGCATTTTTAAAATAACAAGTATTAAGAGCATACATATTTATAATATCTGAAAATCTTCTTAAAGGACTAGTAACATGTGAATAACTAGAAAATCCTAGTCCAAAATGACCTTGATTAGTCCTTGAATAGAATGACTTAGGTGTATTACCTTTTAAATTATTTAAATCTTTTAAACAAGTATTATTAGTTAATTTATTAATAACACCTTCAACTAACTCTCTGTTTTCTAAATCTAACGTATGACATCTATATAAATAAGGATATCCCATTTTATCAAACCAAGAAGCAACACTTTTACCAACTAATAGCATTGAATAAGTAACTAAATTAGTTGCAAAGCTTCCCATTTTAACATTCATCTCCAAGATATCACTAGATTCATATTCAATAAATCTTTCTACACGCTTAAAATTAGTTTTTAATTTACTAAGAAAGTTTTCTAAAAATATGAATATTTCTTCTTCCTCTTTACTATTACCACCTTTATTATATAAAGCATCTATTCCTTTATAAGTCTCTCTTTTAGATACATTTATAATTGTATTTAGAAAATAAGTTTTTAAAATATTACCATGTTTATCACATTCAAAGCAAAAAGTTTTAGCATATCTATCAAGTCCTTCTACTAAAGATAAGTCATAGGAAGACAAACCATAGTCAATCATTGGAATTTGTTTATCTTCTAAATAAATCGTTGTAGTTTTTAACTTAGCATCTTGAATTAAGTCTCCTTTATAATCAAGAACGGCAAGAGGGTCTGCAATATGAACTTTAAATAAGACAGTTCCATTATCTAAGAAAGTAACTGAAACTCCATCATCTAAAACTGTTGACGTGATATCATCAATTGTTATTATATAATCATTTAATTTAACTCTTGTATTTAATTCTTTAGAACAATCTAATCTTTCTTTTTCATGATTACTAATACCTATATTCTGATTATTAATATGAAACAATTCAAATAAATCTTTCTTATCTCTTATACTTTCAATTATTAACTTAATATCTTTTAAATCTAAACTATCTAAACTATTACTATTTATAAACTTTAATATTTTCTTTATAACTATATCTTTTAAATTATTATCTAACTTAAAGTTATCATTTATTAAAAACTTATTAATTACTCTTTCATAAAAAGATATTTGATATATATTTTTATCACTTAAACTTTTTAAATAATAGTCTATTACCATTTCAAATAAAGATTTATTATCTATATTAATATTTAATAAGTTAGAGTCTATCTTTAATATTTTATCAATGTATTCTAATTTTAAAGATATAAATAAATAATTAGCAAGTAGTGGTATATAAGGACTTTCTTCTATTGTTTCTTCTACAGATTCTTTATCTGTACATTTAAAAATACTTTCTAAAGTACTTACAACATTTGAAAATACTAAAGCATCTTCAAAGTCATCAACTAATAACATCTTTTTATAAATTCTAATAATTCTTATTATTTCTTTACGATAATCTCCTTTAATTCGTAGTTTTAATTTATTATAAGTATGTTTAATATAGTTAGCAACTTTTTTTAAATTAGTATAATCATACCCTTCTTTATAATTAATTATTTCTTCCTTTAAGATATCTAACATTACTGAAAAATAAGAGTCTGGATCAAGTTTTAAATTTTTCATACATGATAAGACATCAGTTGATGAGTAAATTTTTTCTTCAATTCTTGATAAACCCTTATCCATTATTCACCTCTTCTATTAACTCCAATTAACACTACTTCTTCACTTAGATAGTTAATTCTTTCCATGATTCTTCTGGCCTTTACTTTGTTATATGACGCATTTGTAATTTGTAAATGACTTTCTAATTCTTGAAGATTAAGGTTTGATGTAAAGAAAGTTGGTAGTTTATTGTCCATTCGGTATTGTAAAATAGTTCCAAGGATTTCATCTCTTGCCCAGTCAGTTAATCGTTCGGCTCCTATATCATCAATTAATAGTAAAGGGGACTTCATAACTCCATCAAATAACTCTTTATATTCTCCATTATCTTGAAATCCGGCTTTTAAACTTCTTAAAAATTCAGGAAAGTAGATAATAGCACTTCTTTTTCCAAGTTTTGCAAGTTCATTAAATAATGCTGCTATTAAATAAGATTTTCCGGACCCAAAGTTACCCGTTAAATAAATTCCTTTAGGAGTTTCTCCTGCTTTATATTTATCATAAAAGTTTTTTATTTTTTTTATTATTTCAAGTCTATTTTTATCATCTTTATAGATATTTTTAAAACTTGCTTCTTTTAATATAAGAGGCATTTCATAAAAATAGATATTATTAGAATAAGCCATTTTTTCTTCCATTTCTACTTTGTATTTACATTTAACATATGAAAATATTAACCCATCCCCTAAAACTTTCGGAGTAAGCGCGCATCCTTTCATCTGATTTTTACAAGCAAATAAGTTTTTACAATTTTTACAATTCTTATACTCCTTGGCTGCTTCCATAAGTCTTGATGTATATTGCATCTTAACAGAACCATCGATTTCTAAACTATCTACTAATTCTTTAAAATCATCATCGGCTAAGGCCTTAGAGAAACTTACTTTAAGTAAATTTTCATTTTTATTCTTGAAAGCTAATTTTTCCATGACTACCTCCATAACTCTATAAATATAATACCATAAAATAAAAGAAGAATAAAGAAAAAAGATAATTTTTTCATTATCTTAAGTCATAATTTAAATTTTTAAGTTCCGGAAGAACAAATAAGCCATCTTTTCGAATTAATACATCATCAAAGTAAATTTCTCCTCCACCATAATCTTTTCTTTGAATTAAAACCATATCCCAATGAATATCAGAGGTATTTCCATTAAAACATTCTTTATAAGCAGAACCTGGTGTAAAGTGAATACTTCCCCCAATCTTCTCATCATATAAAATATCCCCAATAGGTGTTAATATCTTTGGATTTAATCCAAAAGAGAATTCTCCAACATATCTAGCTCCTTCATCAGTATTTAAAATTTCATTTAATTTTTCTGAATTGTTTTTACACTTTGCTTCCACGATTTTTCCATTTTTAAATGTCAAGCTAACTCCTTCAAAGACATAGCCATCATAAGGAGACTCAGTATTAAACGTAATTGTACCATTGACACTATCCTTGACAGGTGCTGTAAATACTTCCCCATCTGGAATATTAGATTCACCTGAACAAATAATCGCTGGAAGTCCTTTAATACTAAAGGTAATATCCGTATTTTCCCCTTTAATTCTTACTTTATCCGTTTTCTCCATTAATTTCTTTAAAGGTAACATATCTTTATACATCATATCATAATCAACTGTCATAACATCAAAAGCAAAATCAAAGAACTTTTTATTTGTCATCTTAGCTTTATAAGCATCAATTGGACTAGGATAATTTAATAAAACCCATTTTTTCTTATTGACTTGAATATCTTTATATTTACTTAAAGCTTTCTTTAATTTATTATTCATTTCAATATCAACATTTCTATCATAATAATCACTTAAAGTATATTTAATTTGAATAAAAGAATCATACTCTTCGACTTCAAATTTTAAAGTATTCTTTTTATTCTCAATAATTCCATCATTTAAGTTTTCTTTAACTAAATTACTTATTTCAGGATCAATATACTTTATCGTGGGTATTCCTTTATGTTTTAAAATATCATCAACTAAACTTCTAACTAAAGGCATTGTCTCATCACTTTGATAAGTAATTAAAACTTTTTCTCCCTCCTTCACTTGAATACTATGATTAACTATAATTCCACTTAACTTTTCAATTCTTTCCATTTTTAACATTCCTTTCTTTGTTACATAAAATATCTTGGAAAGGAGTATTTTATGTATACTAATTATAATATACCACAAAATAGGTATTATAAACCAACAAATTTTAAAAATCAGTCAAATTATCCTCAAAATTATTCAAATTATACGTCAACACCTTACCAAACTGGCGATAGATTCATTGGAGGTGGATTTTTAGCACCATTTTTATTAGGTGGTGTTGGAGGTTATTTAATCGGAAGACCTAATTATAATAATCAAGGACCAATTCCTGTTTACTTCCCAAATGGAGGTCCAGGACCTTATCCATATCCACCTTATTCTAATACCAACATTTATTATTAAGAGAAAAGTCTACTAAGACTTTCTTTTTTTTGGTTGCTAATTTAATAGATTTAATGATATAATATTTATATCATAGGAGGAAACATGAATAATGAACTTGAAGTTATTTTAAAAAATTTTAAAGGTTTTACACCTGATGAGTTATATGATGATTTAACAATAATACCTAATAAGAATAGTCAATTTAATGAAGAAGAATTTAAAAGATTTATTATAAGTTTTTCTCTTCTTAATGGTACAAATACTGATATTAGTTTCGAAAATCTTAAAGATTATTGGGAAAAACTTTCGAGAGTAAATCTTGATAAGTTAGAAAAAATGAAAAATAACTTGGAAAAATATTTTACTCATTGGATTCCCATTGCAACAAATACTGCAAAGGAAATCGAAAGAAATATTAAAATATATTTAAGTGTCGATAATTCTTCATTACACTTATTTGTCAATAAATTTCTACTTAAATGCTTAAGTCAAGATTTAAAGGACTATTCTTTTAAAGTTAATAACAATCAATTTATTAATAGACGTGACAATATCGTTATTCATTGTAATGTAGAAAATGTTGGAATTTATCTAAGACTAGTTCAAGAAGTAATAAAAGAAAACCCTAATATTATTTTTAATTCTCCTCATTTACTTGGTATTCCATATGATAATAATATTTTTTGTGGTGTTGATTATGAAAATGGAAGTATAAGCTATACAGATAGATTATGTGAAAAAATATTTGAATCTTTAAAAGAAGGCTATTCTCCAGAAAAGATTGCCAATGTTCTTAACTATAAAAAAGAAAAACTAGCACCGAATATCTATGCACTAGTAGAAAACAATAAAACTAAATAATTATTTCATAGCACCTTTCTTTTTAACAAAGGCAACATACGTATTATTAATTGTTCTTTGATAAAGATTTCCAGAGACCACCTCTTGGAATTCTTTTAATTTATTAAGCTTATAATCTAAATTTTTATCCCCAATATAGCCATATATTCCCATTAGAATATTAAAGCCTTCCTCACTTAATAAATGTAATTTGAGACTAGAAGTTCTAAAATTATAAGGATTAGAAGTAACACAGTAAGATATATTAGTTTTAGGAACTTCCAAAGTTTTAGAAGATGTTTCAATAATAATATTATCTTTATCTTTTTTTAAATTACCATTTATAATCTCTCTTTTATCTATTTTTTTACTATAAATATCTTTAAAAGTATCCACATATTTTGTTAATAAAATTATTTTACTATCCATATTAGATATACTATCTAAAATTCCTTTATCAAGTTCTAAAACAATATTATCTAATCCTACAACTTCTTCTAAACACTTTTTATAAACTTCTAAATAATATTTTCTTGCTTCAAGCCATCTTAAGTAACCATTATCAAACATATTATTAATTTCATATTTAGTTCCTTTTACAGCTTGATATTCTTTAAATAAATTTTCTAGGTACTGCAAAGTTGTTGTATTCAAATAAGCCTCCTTATAAAATCTTATAAAATACTTTTTTTGCTAATTCTTCATCAACTTCCATATAATTATCAGATTTAATTCCATGACTTCTATCGTATCTATTTAATTCATCAACAAAGTCTAACCATTCAGGTTCAATTGAAGTAATCATTCTTTCGAAGTTAAATAGCGTATAAGCTTCTTTCTCTTCAGGTGTTAATCTAGGACCTACAAAAGGATATCCATCTGGTAAAAATTTAACAGAAAAACCTCCTAATTTCATCCATAGTTTACGAACTCTATCACTATTTTCATATAAAGTACATCTTGAGAATTCTTCACGAGTTAAACCTAAGGTACGAATTAAACTAACAGCCTTATTACTCATTTCACGTTCTAAATCTGGTTTATAATCCGCTTCATAAAACCTAACTGGTATAATTGCATCTAATCCAGGTGCATAATCGTAATAAGTTCTAAATTTAACAATTGATTCTTCTTCAGGGTTATAGTGTGTTAATAAAATATTAAAAGTAACTGGTTCTAAAGAAACATCATAGCCATCTTTAAATAAAGAAAATAATTCATAAACTTTATCAGTATTAGCTTCTTTAGTTAATTGTCTTAAATATTTAATTGTATTAGGAAATAAGTTTTCAGGTTGATGAATGGCTTGATAATTAATTCTCTTTTCGCCTACCCTTCTTTGCTCTAATACTTCATCTAAATTCTTATAAAAATCTTCGATAAAAGCTCTCTTTTCTTTACCAGGAAGCCCCTTTATTTCTTTATCAAAATACTCTTGAGTAACTGTATAATCGATTTCTTTTAGATTTTCTTGAATAAGAGGTTCGGTTTTATTTAAAGTATCGTCAATATCAATTGCTCTTATAACAAACGGAATCCCCATTAATCTACATAAAGCAATCTTAATTAATACTTCTTTAACTTTTAAATTATTAAAGTTAATTAAATTATTAGCTGGTAAATTTTTAAATTCTTCTCTCGTTAAATTATAATAATCTGACATATATAACCCTTCTTTCTATTTTATGACTATAAAAAAATAATATACTACTTTACTGCCACTTTTGGAAGTAAGTTTCTAAATTATACCACTTTTTTAAATAGTTGTCAAGTCAAATGCAGCATTTTTGATTACAAAAAAACAGTTAATTTCAAACTGCATTTTTCTTATTTAAGCTCACAACTTGAAGTTGCATTTAAAGTTAAGTCCGATCTATCTCCTTTAAGATAAGCATAATATCCGGCTGCTGCAATCATAGCCGCATTATCAGTTGCATATTTAATACTTGGAAATATATAGTTAATATTATTTTCTTCACATAACTTTATAAATTTTTTTCTAATTCCGGAGTTTGCTGAAACTCCTCCTGCTAAAATTAAGTTATGAACATTATAATCTCTCAAGGCTTTCATCGTTTTTTTAGTTAAAGATTTAATTACAACTTCTTGAAAAGAACAAGCTAAATTTTCTTTATTAACCACGTTTCCTCTTTGCTCTTCGTTATGAACAAGGTTTATAACTGCACTTTTAAGACCACTGAAACTAAAGTTATATGAGTCATCATTTAATGGAATTGGTAAGTCATAAGTATCCTTACCCATACTTGCTAATTTATCAATCTTAGGTCCTCCTGGATACTCAATATTTAAAACTTTAGCAACTTTATCATAACATTCTCCAACCGCATCATCTAAGGTTGCACCTAATTTTTTAAATGAATAATCTTTTTCCATATAAATAAGTTCGGTGTGTCCTCCACTTATAACCAAAGCAATTAAAGGAAATTCTAATCTTTTAACTAAATTATTTGCATAGATATGTCCTGCAATATGATGAACTGGAATAAGGGGCTTTTTATATAAATAAGCCAAAGTCTTAGCACATTCAACTCCAACTAATAAACTTCCAATTAAACCTGGTCCATAGGTAACGGCAATTGCTGTAATATCATCAATAGTCATCTTAGCCTTACTTAAACATTCATCTAAGACAAAAGTAATATTTTTAATATGCGCTCTACTTGCAATCTCAGGCACTACCCCTCCATATTGCTTATGAATATCTATCTGAGTAGAAATAACCGTACTAATCTCCTCTACTCCATTTTTTACAATTGAAAAACTAGTCTCATCACAACTAGATTCAATTCCTAGTATATAAACATCTTTCACTTACATCATCTCTTTTTCCATTAATAAAGCATCTATTCCATTATAATAATTTTTTCTAACAGATACCTTTTTAAATCCATATTTTGAATATAAATAGATAGCTTTTTTATTATCTTCTCTTACTTCTAAAGTTATATTTAAAAGTTTATTATATTTGGATATAATAATTAATTCTTCAAGTAAACTACTTCCTATATGCTGATTTTGAAATTCCTCTAAAACATTAAAATTAACAATTTCTATTCGATCATAGATAAAATAATAATTAATAAATCCAACTGCCTTATCATCTACTAAATAAACTAAATATTTGGTATAAGGATTAAAATTAAAATCATTAAGAATCGATACATAAAATATTTCTTTAAATTTACTTTCTAAGTCTTCAATTATTTCTTTATCATCTTCATTTAAATCAATTATCATAATGAATACCTTTTAAATTCTCTTCAGCTTCCGTTAACTTTAAGTATTCAGGTTCTATTGAGTGAGGGCTTACAGAATCTCTATCTTTAACTATATTAATTATTTTTAGAAAATCTGGTTCATATTCTACTACTTCTATATCCTTAAATTTAGAACTTTCTCCAACAAAGATATATTCTTTCTTTAAATTAGTTAAATATTCTTTTAAATCATCTAATTTAATATATTGATTTTCCATGATATTTAAAGAATTTTCATAAAGACCGGCAAAGACAAAACCACGTCTTGCATCAATAACGGGTACAACTACCATTTTAGAAGTAAAACTATAGGCTATAGCTTCTAAACTAGTAATACTAATTATCTCTTTCTTTAAAGTATAAGCCATAATTTTAGCAAATGTCATTCCAATTCTAATTCCGGTATAGGAACCAGGTCCTGAAACAACAATTATCTTATCAATATCTATAGGTTCTAAATTAGCTTTCTCAAATAATTCAGCAATTTCACTTAAAGTATACTTCGACATTTCACTTCCAAGTTTCTTTTTAACTTCAAATAATTTTTCTCCATTTAAAATTGCTATATATAGATAACTTGATGATGTATCTATATAAAAATATTTCATGAAATTACTCCACAGATGTCTTCGTAAACTTTACCATAAGGAATAAGTTTTAAAACTCTTGTATTCTCATCAATTACTTTAAATTTAATTTCAAGTCTCTCATCAGGTAACTTATCTCTTATCATATCAGCCCATTCAATAATGGTAACGCCACCTTTATCAAAATAATCCTCAATTCCAATATCTTCACGTGAATCTTCTAAACGATAAACATCCATATGGTATAAAGGAAGTTCGCCGTCTTGATATTCTTTTATAATATTAAAAGTTGGGGAAGTAATTTCTTCTTCAATTCCAGTTGCTTTAGCAAAAGCTTTCGTAAAAATAGTTTTGCCACTTCCTAAATCTCCCATTAAACAAATAACCATATTAGGAAACTTTTCAGATTCCAAATTTTCAGCAATTGTTGCTGTATCTCTCTCATTATAAGATGTAATTTTATATTCCATTTCTATCACCACTATCATTATACACAAAAAAAATATGATAGACAACATATTTTTTACATATTTACACAAAAAGACAATTTATTTTTTTTATTTTACATATAAATATTAAATTTAAGACAATAATATTTGGAAAAATCAGGACACCTTTCAGGACACCTGGCTAAAAAAACCCAAAATTCACAATAAAGAGCAAATAAAAAGAAGAAATAAATATATTACATTTTTCCTTATAAAATAAAAAATTCTTAGCGATTTCCTATTTTAGCATTAACAACTATCGTCGGCGTTGAAGAGCTTAACTTCTGTGTTCGGGATGGGAACAGGTGTACCCTCTTCGCTATAATCACTAAGAAAATATATTTTGAATAGTTCTTTCAAAACTTGGATAACGTACTCATCAAATTAAACAATTATGATTAAATCCTCGATCTATTAGTACTGGTCAACTCAACATGTCACCATGCTTCCATCTCCAGCCTATCAACGTTGTAGTCTTCAACGGATCTTACTAAATAAATTATGGGAAAACTCATCTTAAGGTTGGCTTCCCGCTTAGATGCTTTCAGCGGTTATCCATTCCCTACATAGCTACACTGCACTGCAACTGGCGTTACAACAGTTAGACCAGAGGTAGGTCCATCCCGGTCCTCTCGTACTAAGGATAGCTCCCTTCAATTTTCCTACGCCCATGACGGATAGGGACCGAACTGTCTCACGACGTTCTGAACCCAGCTCGCGTGCCGCTTTAATGGGCGAACAGCCCAACCCTTGGAAGCGACTTCACCTCCAGGATGCGACGAGCCGACATCGAGGTGCCAAACACCACCGTCTATGTGAACTATTGGGTGGTATCAGCCTGTTATCCCCGGGGTAACTTTTATCCGTTAAGCGACGACCATTCCATACTGAATCGCCTGATCACTAAGCCCTACTTTCGTATCTGCTTGACTTGTAAGTCTCACAGTTAAGCTCCCTTATACCTTTACGCTCTACGAATGATTTCCAACCATTCTGAGGGAACCTTTGGGCGCCTCCGTTACTATTTGGGAGGCGACCGCCCCAGTCAAACTACCCACCAGACACTGTCCCCAATCCAGATAATGGATTCAGGTTAGAAACACAATACTTTAAGGGTGGTATTCCAAGGTTGACTCCATAAAAACTGACGTCTTTACTTCAAAGTCTCCCACCTATCCTCTACATAAAATACCGTGTCTCAATATCAAGCTATAGTAAAGCTCCACGGGGTCTCTCCGTCCTGTCACGGGTAACCTGCATTTTCACAGGTATTAAGATTTCACCGAGCCTATGGTTGAGACAGTATCCAGATCATTACACCTTTCGTGCGGGTCAGAACTTACCTGACAAGGAATTTCGCTACCTTAGGACCGTTATAGTTACGGCCGCCGTTCACTGGGGCTTCAATTCTGACCTTCGCTATATCCGACGTGCGTCATAGCTGAGCCATCCTCTTAACCTTCCAGCACTGGGCAGGTGTCACCCCCTATACATCGTCTTACGACTTAGCAGAGAGCTGTGTTTTTGGTAAACAGTTGCCTGGACCTCTTTACTGCGGGTCTATTACTAGACCACCCCTTTTCCCGAAGTTACGGGGTCATTATGCCGAGTTCCTTAACCATAGTTCTCTCGCTCACCTTAGGATACTCTCCTTGCCCACCTGTGTCGGTTCTCGGTACGGGTACCTATATGATTAACCCTAGAAACTTTTCTTGGGAATATGGCGTCACTAAATTTCACTTTATTACAAAGCTTCAACATCACACTTCAGCTTACACTACAAACGGATTTCCCAATTTGTAAACCTTTGTGCTTATACTAGAATCCAATAACTAGCTCTAGTTAGCCTCTTCCGTCATTCCATCAGTCATATAGGTAGTACAGGAATATCAACCTGTTGTCCATCGGCTACGCTTTTCAGCCTCG
>CANRHS010000029.1 GCA_947630495.1 uncultured Bacilli bacterium
TCATTTTTTAAATATTTTAAAATACTAATTGGATTATAAATAATTGTCTTATTGAATAAATAACCATCATACCATTTCTTTACATCATCAAAAGTATCAAGTAGTTCATATTCTTTTAAAACTTCTTTTACTTCACTTTCAGTAAATCCAAAGTAAGTAGAATATCTTGAATATGTTAAATTATAATATTCTATATTATTGGCTCCCCCAAAAATATCTCCTAAAGTCATACCAATTGTACCAGTAATTATTCCCTTTTTTAAATTATTATTATCTTTAAATGTTATTTCAAATAATTGACCAATAAAGTTTTTTATCTCATCGTAATATCCCATTTCATAGGCATGAAAGATTGGAACATCATATTCATCTAATAAAACTATTACTTCTTTATTATAATAATTTCTTAAATATCTTACTAAATTAGAAACAGTATCAACAAGTCTATCACCATCGATTTCTTTTTTATTTATAAATTTATTAACCTTTCCTTTAGCATTACTATTTATAGCATTGCTTTCTAATAAATATTCATAATTACTAAATAAATTTGCCATAAGTTCTTTATAAGACTTTAAAAAATCTTGATAAGTATCTGTTTTTAATTCTCTAAAGGAAATTGATATAACTGGATATTTATTCATTTCCTTCAAGTATTTTTCTCCTTGTTCCATTATCTTAAGTCCATCAAATAAAGTATTATCTTTATAATCAAGATTAAAATAATAATTAAGCATAGACATATTTAATGTCTTACCAAATCTACTTGGTCTTAGAAAGCATATTGCATCTGACCCATCATCAATTATTTCTTTAATAAATAATGTCTTATCAACATATAAACTATTACTTTCTCTTAATTCTTTAAAATCATTAGTTTTTGTATTAATTATCTTTCTCATTATAAAATATCTCCCTTGATACAATGATAACATATATGTCTTATAAAGTAAATATTTTAAAGTAAAAAATAAATGCAAATTTTAATATAGCATTTATTTAATATTATTATATTCTTTAATAATCTTAACTTAAACTTTGAATGGCTGTTCCTATTCCTGTTACAGATATAAGAATTGCTATTATAATTATCATTATAATTAAATAACAAAAGTAAGAACGAGCAAAATTTTTAAGATTTTTATTACTTGTTCCTCCAAATGAGAAAACTAAAAGAAAAATAAATCCAATTAAAGGAAGAGCAAATAAAATTTGATATCCAAAGTAACCCCACATACTAATTGGCTTATATTCACTTGGAATCTTTTCAATTATTTCTTGATCCTTATCCATACAACTAACTCCTTTCTGCAATTATTTTAACATATATTTAAGTAATTTAATAGATATTTTTAATTATCTTCTAACTTGACACTTACTAACTTAGAAACACCAGATTCTTGCATCGTAATACCATATAAAGTCTTAGCATATTCCATTGTTCTTTTCTTATGAGTAATTAATAAAAATTGAGTTTTATCTTTATAATGATCTAAGTAAGTTCCAAATACGTCAACGTTTGCTTCATCTAAAGCCGCTTCAACTTCATCAAATATACAGAAAGGAACACTTCTTATATTTAAAATGGCAAATAATAAACTAATAGCTGTTAAAGTCATTTCTCCACCTGATAAAGCTTGAATAGTTTTTAATTTCTTGCCTGGAGGAGATGCAATTATATCAACTCCTGTTTCTAGTAAATTATTAGGATCAGTTAAAGATAAAGTTGCATCTCCTCCTTTAAACATCTCTTTAAATACTTTCTTAAATTCAACTTCTAATTCCTTAAAAGTATTTAAGAAATCACTTTGCATAACTTCATCCATCTCATCAATTATTGAATATAACATATCTTTAGCATGAAGTAGATCGTCTCTTTCCGAACTTAAATAAGTATATCTTTCATTAATCTCTTTATATTCATCAATTGCATCAAGATTAACCATCCCAATTTCCTTAATTGTACTTCTTAACTCATCAACCTTATTTTTAGCATCCTCAATAGGAATATCTAAACTATACTCTTCTCTTGCTCTTTCATAAGTTAAACTATATTCACTATTTAAAATATTTAAATTATTATCTAATTTGGTATTTAAATTATTCTCAGTTATCTCTAAACTATTTAATTCCTTTTCATACTTATTCTTTTCCCCGAGTTTAACCTTATTAATACCTTCTTTTTCTAATATTACTCCTTGTAACTCTTCTTTTTCCTTAACTAAATTTTTAATATCTTTCTCTAATTCATCACATAATAAAGTCTTAGCATAATAAATCTTATCAAGTTCCTTCTCTTCTTCTTTTTCTTCTCCACCTAGAGTTTTAAGTTCTAAAGTCACGTCTTCCAAACTCTTCTTGGAATTAGATAGATTAAGATTTATTTCATTCATTTCATCTAAAGTTCTAATTAAATTAGTTCTATTATTATAAATATTCTTATCATAATCATTTATTGAGTCTTCAATTTCTTTTATTTCTTTTTCTAAGTTTTCTAAGATATTTTTATTTAATTTAGCTTTAACTTCTAAATCACTTATTTCATTTCGAACTCCTGTTAAACTACGACTTGTATCAATTGAACCTCCAGTTATACTACCTCCAACATGAATAATGTCTCCATCTAACGTTACTACTCGATAACGATTCTTAATTAATTTACTAATACTATTACCATTTTCTAAATTATCAACAACGATGATATTACCAAATTGATTTAAAACAATATCCTTATAAACTCCTTGATATTCTAAGAAGTCAGATAGTATTCCTAAATAACCATTAGTACTTTTTAATAATACTAAAGTATCTAAATCAACCATTCTTCCTTTTATAACATCTAAAGGTAAAAAAGTAGCTCTTCCTAACTTATTACTTTTTAAATAATCAATAGCATCATTTGCCACTCTCCCATTATCAACAATCAAAAAATTCTTAATAGGATTCATAATAACATCTAATGCTTTCTCAAATTCTTTCTTCGTTTTAACAATATTAAGTAAAGCATCATGGACTCCTACTAACCTAGGATTATCTAAAATACTTCTCGTATTATTATTTAAATAAACATTATCACTTAAATTACTTTTTAATACTTCTATCCTATTTTCTAAATTATACATTTCTTTAGTTTTATAATTATATTCTTTTAAATTATTTTCTCTTCTTAATTTTAAATTATCTTCTTCATCTATTAATCTATTTAAAGTATCTTCAAATTCTTTCTTTTTAATAGTAAAGTTTTCTAAATCTTTATTAAGTAATTTAACTTTATTTTCTAAACTTAATTTATTTTCTTTTAAATAATTAATATTTTCTTGAACTTTTATATCATTAGAATCATATTTAACTCTTTCTTTTAAAATTAATCTTTTAGTATTTATTTCTTCTTTTTCTTTCGTTATTTTAACTAAATTATTATTTTTTTCTTGTAATTCTTTAGATATATTTATTTCTTTAAGTTTTAAGTTATCTATTTCTGGGTTAGTTAATTCTTTATTAAGTTTTATTAAGTTATCATTGATAGTTTTAGTTTTACTTTTTATATCTTGATATTCTAAATTCATACTAGTTATTTCTTCAGTTAATAGTGCAACTTCAACTTTTTCTAGTTCTTTTTTGGTATCTAAATATTTAAGGGCTTTCTCACTTTGTTTTCTTAAAGGTTCTACTCTTCCTTCAACTTCTCCTATGATATCATTTACTCGATCAAGATTAAGGTTTGTTTTATCAAGTTTCTTGAAGGCTTCTTCTCTTCTTTTTTTGTATTTTAAAATACCAGCTGCTTCTTCAATAACGATTCTTCTATCATATGATGAATTAGATATTATCTTAGAGATTTCTCCTTGACCTATTATATTAAATGAGTTTTTCCCAACGGAACTATCTAGTAATAAATCAGTTATATCTTTAAGGCGACATTTTTCGCCATTTAAAAAGTATTCATTATCCCCAGTTTTATATAGTCTTCTTTTAACAGATACTGTTGTATAAGGAACATTTAAATAGTTATCAGAGTTATCAAAGGTTAAAGTAACACTTGCAACATGCATAGGACTTCTATTTTTAGAACCTCCAAATATTACATCTGACATGGAAGTGTCTCCTCTTAAGGATTTAACAGATTGTTCTCCAAGCACAAAACGAATAGCATCAACAATGTTACTTTTCCCACTTCCATTTGGACCAACGATACAAGTTGTTTCATTATTTAAATTTATATTAATTTTATCAGCAAATGATTTAAATCCTGATATTTCAATTTCTTTTAAATACATATCATGCACCTTCTATATTCTAATTACACCCTAATTATATCAAATAATTCTTATTTTGCAAATAGGTTAATAGAAAAATACATAGATTTTTATTTCTATGTATTACAATTATCACATTTTATTTCGTATGGACTTTGCTTAGTTCCTTTACCGATTGCTATTGTAGCATTAGAATTAATAGTAATTGATGGACGAACCGCATGCTTTGACTCATAAAAAGCTGATCCTGCTATTGTATCTCCAACTTTCGAGTAAATATAGAAATACCATCCTGTTTCAGAAGTCTGTGTTATTAGATAATAATCTTGTGAGTTTTTATTATCTTCATCCAATGGGAAAGCAAACATTTCTCCTATTCTTGGAAGTCCTACTAAACCTGTCCAATTTTTTTCAGTTTTAGCACATTTTTTAGTTATTTCTTTTGTATCTATATCTTGGCAAATAGCATCTTTGTAACTTGAACCATGATTACCACCTTCAACTTGAATCATAGTTATTCCCATATAATATGTTCCATTAACTAAATATTTTCTTAAATTAGGGGTTATCCAAGTTTTATTTAAATACACTCCCCAATAGTCACTATTATTTGTTTCAACTGCTTCTTTATAATTTCGAGCATTATTTGGACTACCATATTGTTTATTTAGAATATCTCCATTTTCATCTCTTACATAATCAACACTTGTTAATTTGGTTGTTCCATTTTCTATTCCTACTATTCGGTAAACTCTATTATCTACTTTAACATATTCGCCACTTAATCTTTCATTTAATTTTTCACCTTCGTAACCTTTTCTTTTATCAGCCTTAATCGTAAATGGATCTTCCAAGGTTCCTGAATGTTCTAGTCTAATATCAGATTTTAAAACAATAGCTGGACGTATGCCCAAAGCAGAGTCATTTGGATCACCTCCCCAAAGACTATTATCCATTTCCGCGTTAGCAGCAAATATACAAGTAGATTCAAGAGTATTATGACAAGATGATGATAACCACCAAACATGTCCATTATTCAAATAAAGTTTTTGATATTTTTCTACTTCTATATCAGTATTTATTTTTTCATAACTTCGATAATATTCATAAGTATTTAATAATCCAACAGCAGTTTCAACTATTTTATATGGTTCTGGATGATTAGAAGTACCATAATTGCTTGTCAATTCCCATTTTGCATCAGTAACAATTATATCTTGATAATTATATAATGTATCAAGAAAATCTTCATTTAGCCAATCATATGCCCAGGAGTTTTCAAAATCAGCAGTTTCACCAAAATAAATTCCGGTAATCGCATTTTCTGTTATCATTTTCATGGTTCCATCTGGATTTATTTGGGTTATTCTCCATAGTTTTCCAGAATACCATACATAATTAAAATTTATATCTTCATTTGTTCCTGACAAATAGATTATTCCTTTATCATCAGTAATTGAATTTTCTTCATTTAACTTTTCCTTTACTATCTCAGAGGCAGGGGTTACATAGGATTTTTGACTTGCTTCAACATGAACTTTACCAGTAAATGTTTTTCCCATATAAGTATTATCTGCATTTTCTGCTAAATAAACTTTTACATGATAGGTTGCTTCCCCATTAGGTTCTAATATTGCATTAGAATCTACATACTTATTTTCACTTAATAAAACTGGAGAATTATAATCATTTGTATCTTTCTTTACTAAGTATTTAATTACTGTTTTAAATTCAGGATTAGTTGACGTTTCTTCAATTGAAACATTATAATATGCTTTAACTGTTCCTTCATTTTTTACTGTAAAAACTAACTCCTGTTCTACTTCTTTTCCTTCCTCATCTGTCATGGGATACATATTACTTGCTGTTAAAGCATTAGTCTTAGTATCTTGAAAATTAACTTTTAAATCTCCTACATTTATTACATAGTTGTTTTGACTTAATCTAGTACTTCTTAAAAGGGCAAAACTTGATGATAATATCAAGATTAAACTAAAAGTTATTACCATGATTATTAATTTCTTCCTATTACTCATATTATCTACTCCTTCCGTTTGAGAATAAGGTTCACTATTTTAATAATATTATAAGATAAATACTTGGACTTTTCAAGTACTTTTGAGAGAATTCGAAAAAAGACATAGAAAAGCGTAGTATTAGTATACTACTTCTCTGTGTCTTAAATTGTCGATTAATATACCTTTAATTTGTATTAATGTTGGTATACCCCCCCCCATGGTAAACTGATTGCAAACTTTACTTCTTGATACATTTACTTTATTTGCCATGAAGGTCAACTCCTCTCTACAATATAATAATATCATAGATTAGAAATTAATCAAGAGAAAATTTTAACTAATTTACAAATATTTACATTAATCTAAGAAAGTCTTTTTCATAATATCAGGATAATCTCCTATTAAATTTAACTTATTATATAATTCTTTTGCTAAAGGAGTTGCTTTATCTCCTCTTAAATAATCAAATATTGATGACATCTCATAAGCACTACCTAAATATAAATAAACATCTTTTTTTAAATCTATTTCTTGTTTAATTAAAATTAAATTAATCATTTCATAAGCAAAGACATAATAATCAGTATCTATATAATTAAGATCAGTTGTTGTAACGGCAAAACCAATACTTGCTTTTATTCCTTTATTCTTAAGTAAAGTAATTAAATTTCTACTAGTACTATGTAAATACATATCAAGATTAGTTTTATCTTTTAATAAACTTTCTAAATTATTAATAAATAATTTTATCTTTTCCATTAAAGCTTTTGTTTCATCTTCTGTTATACATTTATGTTCTAAAGGAATTATATTTAACATAACTCTTCCTTTATATTTAATATTATTTAAATAGACTAGAACATCTTCTAACATAACAAGTTCTAAATTCTTTAATTCTTTATAGGTATTAGAATAAATAGATTTAACTAGTTCATCATTCCCACTTGATAAATTAAAGATTACTATTTCAGAATCTTTAGTTACTCCAACATTCATACTTATTCCATCTACAAAATCTAAATCTATTACTTTATTAAAGAAATCTTGCATATTATATTTAATACTTTTTTGAATTATTAACTTCATCTAATCACCAATTAATCTTATGCAATTAAATAACAAAAAAACACTTAATCTTAAAGACTAAATGTTTAAAAAAGTATTTCCAGATTTTAGACGTGTTTTACTATAATTAATCCTTCAGCAACTTCTTCTAAGGCTTTGCCAATGTTCTTCTCAGATTTATATTTTTGAGCAGGCATTTGTAAAAAACCTTTTTCCGTAATCTGTTTGCTTCGCTTGGCCGCTATATGAACAAGTTCATATTTTGAAGATACTATATTAAGTAACTTGTCTATTGATGGATATATCACACTTTTCACGCTCCCTCTATTATAAGGATAATATGAGACAAGAAATTTTGCAATAGAAGAAGTGAAATTTGACACTTTAGTTTACACAAAAAATGTTAAGAATATTAATTCTTAACATAAGCAATGTATGGAAAGTTACGATATTTTTCTGAATAATCAAGTCCATATCCAATTACAAACAAATCATCAATTGGAAATCCTACATAGTCGGCTTCAAACTCAACTACTCTTCTTGCTTTTTTATCTAGTAGTGTACAAGTTTTAACACTTTTAGGATTAAAGTCTTTTAGGTATTCGGTTAAATATTTTAAAGTTCTTCCTGTATCAACTATATCTTCAACGATGATAATATTTTTACCTTCAATATTTTCTTTCTTTAAAGGTATTTTCAAAGTAACATTCCCAGTTGAATTTTCTCCTTCATAACTAGAAACTCGAACACAATCAAGTAGACATGGTCCATCATAATTTTTCATTAAATCAACTGTAAAGAAAACGGCTCCTTTTAAAACTGAACAAAAAACTACTTCTTCATCTCCATAATCTTTTTTAATTTCTCTGGCTATCTCTTTAATTCTTTTTTGTAAATCTTCACTACTAATTAGTATTTCCATTTTATTTTCCATTTTACTCCTCCTTGAAAATATACTTTATTATAACATTATCTTATTTTAAAGTAAATATATTTTCCAAAACTTAATTAGATATAATTTATTTTTTTAATCTTAAGGAATTAAGAAGAACGGTTATACTACTAATTGTCATTGCAATTCCTGCAAACATTGGATTCATACTAATTCCAAGTCCTTTGAAAGCTCCTACTGCAAGTGGTATCATTAATACATTATAGAAGAAACTAAAGAAAAGGTTTTCCTTAATTATTTTAATAGTTCTCGTACTTATCTTAATTAATTTAGGAATTTTTAATAAATCATCATTTAATAAGATTACATCAGATGAGTTAGCTGCAACATCCGTGCCACTTCCAACACTAACACCAACCGTTGCTGTTTTTAGACTAGGCGCATCATTAATTCCATCTCCAACCATCATTACAAGTTTATGATCATTAATTAAATCTTTGATTACTTTAGTCTTTTCTTTAGGAAGTTGTCCTGCAATTACTTTCTTAATATTTAAACTATTAGCAATTATTTCGGATGTTTCTTTATTATCACCACTTAACATGATAACTTCTTTTCCCATTTTAGTAAGCTCAGAAATTACTTCTAAACTTTCATTCCTTACAACATCTTTAACTCCAATTAAACCAAATATTTCTTTTTCAACGATTATATAAACAATACTATTCCCATCTTTTGTAAGTAAATGTTCATCTTCTTCATGTTTATTACCAAGTCTTAATTTACTAAATAATTTATTATTACCAATTAAGATTCTTTTACCATCTATTTCTCCTTCTACTCCAATTCCATCAATTGCTTTAAAGTTTTCTACTTCTAACTTTTCTAAGTTGTTTTCTTCCATATAATTCAAGAATGAAGAGGAAATTGGATGATTAGATTTTGCTTCAATACTACCAATTAATTTAATTAAATCATTATCACTTAAACTACTATAATTATTAATACAAGATATTTTTAAATTACCATAGGTTAAAGTACCAGTTTTATCAAAGACAATAGTATCTATTTTTCCAATAGTTTCTAGTGTTTCACTATTTTTAATTAGAATACCTTTTTCTGCCGAATTACCTAGAGAAATAACAATTGCAAGAGGAGTTGCAAGTCCTAAAGCACATGGGCAAGCAACGACTAAAACAGTAGCAAAGGCTGTTATAGATAAAGATATACTATTACCTAATATTAAATAAACAATAAATGTAATAACTGCAATTAGTATAATAGATGGTACAAAATAACTACATATTTTATCAGCCATTCTTCCAAGTTTGGTCTTGGTATTCGTTGCTTCAACAACTAAATGCACAATCTCTGAGATAGTTGAATCTTTTCCTATTCTTTTAGCTTCATATTCAATAAAACCATCTATATTAATACTCCCAGCAACAACTTCCTCTCCTACTCCCTTTTTAGTAGGAGTAGATTCTCCTGTAATGAAGGCTTCGGCAAAATGGGATTCTCCCTTAACAATAACTCCATCAACAGCAACTTTCATTCCTGGTTTAGCAATTAAGATATCACCTTTCTTAACTTCATCGATAGTTATAACTTCTTCTTTATCTTTATTCTTTCTTAAAGCATCATTTGGTGTGATCTCAACTAACTCTTTAATTGCTTCTTTTGTTTTTCCTTTACTCTTATTATCAATCATTCTTCCTAATTTAACAAAGAATATTATAATAGCAACACTTTCAAAATAAAGACTATGCATATATTCTAAATTATTATTTATAATCATTACTAAACTATAAATACTAAGTCCTAAACTAGCAATAACTCCTAAACTTACTAAAGTATCCATATTAGGTGTCTTATGAATAACATTTTTAACTCCACTTTTAAAGATATCAAATCCATATATTAAAAATGGTATGGTTAATATAAATAAACTAATTCCATAACTTAAAGTATTCTTTTCCATATCTAAATAAGGTATACTAGGTAATCCTATCATACTACCCATTGAAATATATAAAATAAGAATTGCTAAAGGAATAAAGATAAATAAAACTTTAAAACTCTTTTCTTTAACTTCTTTCTTTTCTTTAAATTCTCCTAAACTCTTAAATCCAGCTTCTTTAATAAATCTTTCTAAATCAGAAACTTTTAATTTTTCGTCATACTCGATCATCGCCTCTGCCATGACTAAGTTGACACTAGCATTTATAACACCATCTTGTTTATTTAAATATTTTTCAAGTGCAACGGCACAACCACTACAACTCATACCCTCTATTTCTAAGATTATCTTTTTCATTTTATCACTTCCAATTAAAATTATACTAAAAAATTTTTCTAAGTCAAGAATTAAGAACTTATATCATTGAAAAAAACTAGTTAACCACTAGTTTATTTACCACAACAATTTTTATATTTCTTGCCACTTCCACAAGGACATTTATCATTTCTTCCTATCTTCTCTATCTTTCTTGATTTAATATCATAATATTCTGCTATCGTATAACCATTATAAGCCCAAGAAAAGATATCTTTTTTATAACTCTTATAAAGTTCCAAGACATTTCTTTCTAATTTCTTACCTATATCATACCCATCTTCTCTTAATAACTTTATAAGATCTTCTGTTAATCCCAAACTTTTAGCATGAAAAATTAAATTATCTATTAAATCTTCATCATCATCTAATTCATACATTTTACCTTCAAACTCAATTGTTTTTTCTATTTTATCTTTATCTACTTTAGCATATTGATTAAAAGATCTTTTAAGTATCATAAAGTTTTCTAGATCTTTAAGTTTAGCATCTTCCCAAATATAATAATAATCACTTGTTTTATAACAAAGTTCTAAGTTATCAACTATCTTATCTAATTCTTTAATAGATAGATCAATATCATGATATTCTTTTAATAACTCTTTTAATTTCTTCTTTTCTAAAACTCCATTTATTTCAATATAATCTAAAACTAAATCTTCTTTATCATCTGTTTTTATTAAACTATTACCAACTTTTTTAGCAAGCAAAGTTAAATATTCAAAAGGTATATATACTTTATCTCTATAATTAAAGATAAAGAAATAAGCAATTGGCTTTAATTCTTTTATATCCTTAAAAGATTTACCATTATATTTAACCAATAAAGAAACATCAAATATATCTAAACTTTCAATAATTTCTTCAGCTTCTTTTAAAATAGCATCAACTAACTTTTCTTTATTTTTAACCTTATAGTTTTCTAATAATTCCTTATATTTATTTTTATCTATTGAATCAAGATAAGAATTTAACTTATTATCTTTAGGTTCTTTAATAAGTTTATTACTTCTAATAAATTCCTCTTTTTTAACATCATTAATACTTCTTCCATTAAAAATCCAAATCTTAATATCATCTTTATATTTATCAATTACTTTAAATAATTCTTCTTTATTTTTTACTTTAATCTTTAATGCATCCACCATTTCTTCTATTTCTGAAATAGCATTTTCATATTTAAAAGCAATCATATATAATATATATATTGGAAAATCTTTATTCTTTATAAAGAAAGGACCTATTTCATCAATAAAATTATTAACAAAACTATCATACTTAAATACTTCTTCTTCACTTAATACTTTATAATCATAATCATTCTTTATATTAACTAATTTAATTTTTTCTATTATATCAAATAAATCATTAATTTCATCTGTTACTTTACCTAAAGCATAATATTTATCTTTATATATATCTATTCCTTCTTTTTCACAAAAAGAATCAATATCTTTACTACTAATATCATAATGATATTTATTAATAACAATATCTTTTAATAAATCAATAGGCATTATTCCATTCATTTCAAGTAAAGATACTAAAACTGTACTTAATTTACTTAAATCTAATTCCTTTTTCTTATTAGTTTTCTTATATTCTTTATATATATCTAATAATTCATTAGGAATAATTGCATACTTATCTTTAAAAGTATACATAAATCCATATAAAGTAAAATCTTTATTAATATCATATATTTCATTTTTAATTAAAGATTTATCTAATAATTCTATTTCTTTTGCTTTAATATTATTACTTAGATATTCTTTAAAATATAATGGTATGTTTTCTTCTAAAAACTTAATTATATTATCTCTATTTAAATCCTTACTTTTAAGATCAAGTTCTATACAAATAAATGCATAAATAATATTTAAAACTTCTTCTTCTAACCCCTCTAAACAACTCTTTAAATTATAAGTAACTTCTTCTTTTATTACAAAGGCATCTTCTCCAATTACTTCTAATACTTTATAAATATCTTCTAAACTATACTCCATATAAATCCTTTCTATTTAATAAAGGAAGCCCTAAGGCTTCCTTAAATCCTAAAGTATACCTATTACTTTTCATCAATCTTAGTAATCTTAATTGTGTAACCAAGAGGTACTAAGATTTTAAGTAAAGTACTAACTTGAGGAGATGTAATTGAATTCTCAATTCTAGCAATAGTCTCTCTGATGACATTAGCCTTATCAGCCATTTCTTGTTGAGTCATTTCATGAGCCTTTCTTAGTTGATGGAATTCATTTACAAATTCTTTTTCAAGTTCGTTTACCAAACTAGCGTTTGAACTTTCTTTTCTCTTCATATTTACCACCACCAAGTAAATTGTACTATATTTAATTCATATTTGCAAGTATTATTTATCACTTTTTTTAATTTTTTTACATTTTTTCTATCCAAATATGAAAAATATAACATTTTTACCTAGTCTATTCTTATATTTTTTCTTTAAATCATTAATAATTTTTAAGGTTTCATATTCATTTTCACAAAAAATATTTTCATATGACTTCCAAAGAGTAAAAGCTTCTATATTAATTGCAACCATATTTTCATATTCATTTCCAGCAATTAGCCAAGTATTATCATAATAATTAGGACAATCATCTGGACCTTTTAACACATTATCTTTTTTAAATATAATTGTTTGATCTCCAAAGCATTCACTTTCAGGATCTAAATTAGTTTCTAAGATAATCGGATAATCTTCTTTATTAAAGTTTATTTTTTCGTAATCAACATCTTCATATTCAAAAAAGCTTTCTACATTAATATCTTTACTAACTTCTTTAATTAAATCATGAATGTTATCATTAAAGATATTTTCTTTTAGTCTATAAGCAACACAGTTATTATAATATTCTTTATCATAATCTTTAGTATTAATATACTTATTTAAACTTTTACTAATACTATTAACAAAATCCATATTAATAGACTTATTATACTTCCTTCTTATAATAACTTCAATTCTAGAAACTATTCCAACACATAAAACTCTTCCCATATTTTCCTCCTCATAAGATAAGTATAGCACATTCAAAATATCGTGTCAATACTGACACGATATTTTTGCAATATTTTTTTATATTTACACACTAACTTGGAGAAGACTATTAATTCTTCTTGTATCTTGATAACTGGGATAGTAAATCTTAGGCATTAGTTCAATCTTATAAATTATCTAAAGTATCAACTTGAGATGCTATTATTATTGCAAAAAGCAGTTTCTTCTAATATTTTTTGTATCAAGTTAGCCGGTCCCTCTCGGACTTCGCCCTCGTTGGGACTCAGGATGTCAAGGAGTAAGGTGCCGTCGAAGATCCATCATTATTTCCTGTTATTTGTACGGTGGATTTAAGATAAAGGGCTGCGCGGACGCCGTTACTAAAGTAGGCATTATTGACGTCGACAAAACCACTACTTTGCCAGTAAGCGACACCGTAAGAATAACTAGCGGAAGGCGACAAGAACCATTCTTCAGCCGAATGGTTGGCATTTTTATAAAGCCAACTTGTTTCTGCTACTGTACTTGTAAATCCTGAAATTCCTGTTTTTGTTGTCCAATAATTACTATCTACACTAAACCCATAATCACTTGGATACATTAATCCTATTTTTCCGGTCCATGGATTATAATCTGTTGTACTTCTTTCTTGCGTATATAAATTTACTGTTGTAGCATCATATGTTACTTTTCCTAAATACCATTTTGCTTCTTCATATATCATATTTTGCGCTTTACTTGTTAATGATGCTAAATAACTTCCATTTAAATATGTATTTACTCCAGATGATGTCCAACTTTGATTATCGCTACTATTCCATACCATTGTAGTTGATGTACTATTTCTTACTATTTTCATATGTTCTTCTCCTGCATCGTCTTTGAAGATTCCGATTATTCTCCATGTTTCACAATTACTTGAATTTTGTACACTTGTACTATCACTACAATTGAAATATACATAATTATTTACTTCTACTCCTGAATATCTATATTCTCTTATATTACTTGCTTCTTTATCTGTTGTCTTTGTATTACTTGTTGTTACTCCGATTAAACCTCCTTCTCCCAATTTTTCTTTTAGTACTGATGTTGCTATAGGTTTAATAACTTCTA
>CANRHS010000030.1 GCA_947630495.1 uncultured Bacilli bacterium
TGTTATTGCATCTTGCGTTATCATTTTTATTGTATTATCTGCATTGATTGCTGTTATTCTCCATAGTTTTCCTGAATACCATACATAGTTAAAGTTTATTTGGTCATTTGTTCCTGATAGATATGTAGTTTCTCCATCATTTGTTGAATTTTCTTCATCGATATCAGCATTTATATTGTCAAGCAACTTATCTGTTGTTACTGTTACTTTATATGTAGTACTTGTTTCTTTATATTTAGCACTTTTTGGTTTAAAATTAACATTAATATTCGTTGTTCCTGTCGTTTTTCCATTTATAGTTACAGTTGTTTCAGTTCCTACTTCTTTTTCTACACTTGCCTCAGCAATTGTATCTTGTTCTGATGTAACACTAAAAGTTCCCTCAGTATTAGCCGTTACTTTAAAACTTGAAGTTTTATTCATTATTGTTTTTCCTTTAGGCGCACTTAACTCTAAAGTTGGCATCTCTCCATCTTCTAAGTCTTTTTCAGCAAAATCTCCAGTTACAGTTACTTTGATACTTGCATAAACATTATTATTCCATGTATCCATTTCATAATCAATATTGTCCCCTAGTCCTATTTTAATATTGCTTGATATCCAAACATATAACCTGTACTTAGTTGATGTTTCATCAGTAGTATTTGCAGATATTCTATCTACCCAAATTCTTTTTTCAATTATTGATTCATAGTTACCTTCTTGGATTAATTCTTCTTCTGTATCTTCTCCTGTTACTTTAACTAATCTAAATTTTAAGAATTTATCTTTTATTCTTTCGGTTCTATTTTCGTTACCTTCTCCTGTTGGTTCTGCTCCTTGGTCTAAGACTATATCGTAGATAATATCTTTCTTATAAGTATTCTTTCCTTCTACTGTAAATTCAAAATAATCAGACTTATTATAAGTATCTGATGGAACAACATTTTTAACATTCATAGTATTAGTTCCTGTATACTTCATGTACACGTCTCCCGCAACAAGGATTTGATTACTTGTAAGTTTAGAATAAGCCCATAGAGCAAAAGTTCCTGCTAAAGTTAGAACTAAGACTCCTACTATTACTCCTATCATTAATTTTTTTCTCTTATTATTTTTCATATAGTACATCCTTTCTTTTATAGTCTAAACAGTTTTATAAGAGTTATACTTTTTACTGTCTAGACCATTTATCATAACTAAAGTATAAAATAAAATTTAAGTATAGTCAATACTCAATCAACAGATATCCGTGTAAAGTTTACACTTTTTGTTATTCCATATTAAAAGACAAATGTTGCCATTTGCCATTAATTTTCTTCATGATATTCTTTTTCAGTATTAACATTCCAAATATTTGATTTATCTTTAACATCATTTAAAATATTATTTACAGTTTCAAATGAAGTAACCATGGAATGATCCATATTATTATAACGATGTTGACCATTACGACCTACACAATAAAGATTATCAAATTTATTTAAATACTTAATTAATTTATCAATATCTTTATAAGTATCAAAATAAGCAGGATATGCTTTCTTAATCTTTTCAACATGAGCATCAATTACCGCGGTATCTGAGATAATTCCCATTTTAATTAATTCAGTAGTTGCAAACTTAACGCAGTCACGTTCTTTCATGTTCCAAAAATCATCCCCCTCTGTGCAGAAATACTCTAAACCTAGCCAAACTCTACTTAATGGATTTTGGACCATGTAAGGACTCCAGTTATTAAATATTTGAATACGACCTAATTTAACATCCGCATCTTGCACATATATCCAACAATCAGGAACAATATTACCTAAAGTTTTAATATTTGTTTCATTATTTAAATTAAGTTTATTTACTAATAAACCAACAGTTACAAAGTCACGATATGGAAGACCAGTTGCAATCTTTTGAATATTCTTTGGAACATCATTCATTCCTTCTACTAAATCTTTTAAAGGCATACTAGAAATAAAGATATCACCTTTAAACTCTTCTTCATTCACGAATACTGATTTAATCTTACCATCTTTTTGATTAATCTTAGTTACTTTTTTATTCTTTAGAATAGTTCCACCTAACTTTTCAAATTCTAAGGCCGCGGTTTCCCATAACTCACCTGGTCCAAACTTGGGATATATGAACTCTTCAATTAAAGAAGTTTCAACTTCTTTACCTTTAATATGAAATAACTTCTTAAACATATCTTTAATAACTTTAGAGATTGATAAACCCTTTACTCTTTGACTACCCCAGTCGGCTGATATTTCACTTGGGTTTCTACCCCAAAGTTTCTCCGTATATTTTTCAAAAAACATACTATACAATTTCTTACCAAACCGATTTATATAAAAATTCTCTAACGAGTCTTCTGGCTTCTTGATAATACAACTTTTTAAATAACTGAATCCTGCTACCATCGTTCTTTTAAAGCCCATATTTTTAAATGTTTCTAGTTTCATAGTAATTGGATAATCAAAGAATTTCTTTAAATAATAAATTCTTGAAACCCTTTGTCTTACTAGCATAACTCTATCTTCAACTTCCGGATCAGGCCCACCTTCCTTTAAATCTTTTTCTCTTTTTAACTTTAAATCATCATAGGAAGGTTTACCTTGAATTGGCATTAAATCAGTCCAAAACTTATAAACATCCGGGTCCTTTGAAAAGAACCTATGACCTCCAATATCCATCCTATTATGTTTATAATTAACGGTTCTTGATATTCCTCCAATTTCGTTGCTTTCTTCTAATATTATAACTTCATACTTCTTACTCTTTCTAAGTAACTCCAAACCTGCTGTAAGACCGGCAGGTCCTGCACCAATTATTATAACTTTTTTCTTTCTCATACTTCCTCCTACTTCATAATTTTATAAAATATTTTTCTTGCAACAAAATTCCAGATAAAGACTAGAATTGTTGATATAATCTTACTTAACATATAATAAATCTTAATTAATCCTGTAAAGATAAACATGAACAAAGTATCAAACAAAAGTCCTATTACACCTATTAAAGCATAAATTATAAATTCTTTTTTCTTATTTATTTTTATGTCTTGAAATACTAACTTCTTACTTAAGGTATAATTAACAATTAATCCTAAGGTGAATGCTAAAATATTGGATATTAAGTAATGAATTTTAAATATATCTGTAAATACATAAAGCATTCCTATATTGAGAACGGCAGCTATTCCTCCAACAAAGATATATCTAATAAATTGTATTAAAGTTTTATTAGTTTTATCAATAAATAATTTTCTTAAAAAATTACTTAATTTAGAAACCTTCTTATCTCTTGTTTCAAATAAACCATATAAAATTAAAGGATACGAACATAATACTTGAGAATAGACAAATCGATATTCTTCTCCGGTTATTAAAAGCATTATAACGAAAGTATTTAAAATAACTGGAATAAACGGAATCCATCTTTTTATATTCAGTTTCGTTTTCTTTATTATTAAATATAAACTAACAAGTATTAAGAATAAACTATCTCCAAAGTTTAGAAAAAGAATCCTTAAAGGTGAATTAGTAACTGTATTATTATAAGAAACTAAACCAGAATAAACTGTATCACTTACCTTCTTTATCATCCCCTTATGAGCAATCTCGGTATTGGTATTAATAACTTTATAGTCAATATCCGAGATTTTATTTCTAACTTCAAAGATAGGACTTGTCATGGACATATAAGAAATAAGAAATTTACCTGGATTTTTAAAACTCTTACTAAGCCACATCCTAATAATTTTATCAAAGTTTTTATCTGCTTCCTGATTAAAAGTCTCTGATGTCCATTTTGCATAATCAAAATTTCTTGGATTATAATATTTTTTATAGTTAGCAAGAGGTACTAATTTATCTAATACTTCAAGTTCATCTTTAGTAAATTCAACATCATTGTTATAATAATAACTAAGATTACTCATGACAACCCCAAGCATCTCACTTCTTCCACCATTAGACATATTAACAATATTACAAAGTATTAAATAATAACCTACTAAAATACTTACTAAAGTAATACCTAAAAACTTTCTTAACTTAGGATAAAAGATAATTAAACCTAAAAAAGTAAAGAAGAAAGGTATTACTCCATTATGTCTAAATAAGAAGATTCCTAAACTTATAATAATAAATATTATTTTATTTTTTATATTATTTAACCATTCTCCATCACTTCTTACTATATTAATTAAAAATAAAGTCATAATAAATATAGCATATGAATAAGGTATATCTTTTAAAATAGTAACACTATATTTTAAGAAAAGAGGATTTAAAGTAAATAATAAGATAACTATTAAAGTACTTTTAAAATCTAAATAATTTTTTCTTAAGAAAATACAAAAATAAAGTAATGTAACTATAATTAATAATATTTGAAAGATAGTACATGCTAATATATTATTATATATTAAACTAGGAAATTTTAAAAATATTAAAGTTTCAAAGATAGGATGCCAATTATTATAACTATTTAATTGTACTTGGTTCCATTGATTAATAGTATCAAACTGAGTAAAACCTGGATAATACGAAAGTAAAGCTATTATAATAGGTATAGTAATAATAATTAAATAAGTTAATATTTCATATTTTTTAATTTTATTAGTTTTAATACTTAAAGTATCTTTAAATTTAGTAGTTATTATATATGTTATAAAACTTATTATTATCATACTAATTCCAAAACTTATTATATTGAAATTAGTAAAATTAATATCTATTGCTAACATTAAAGAAAAAAGGACTACTACAATTAAATTTGTATATTTCTTTCTCATATCTTATACCTTCTATTCTTAATTAGTATACTTCATTTTTCTTATTTAATCAATTTTAATTTGTTAAATTTTGTAAATTAAAAAGGATAAGTTTTAGTTTATCCCTTCATAAGGTTTAAATTTGTAAAACCAATTAGTTCCATTGTCAGTACCACCATCAAGTTCATTTCTAACAAAACGACATCTCCATTTATTGTTATTAGTAAAGTAACAACTTTGGCCTAGATAACTACCTGATGGATCAGCAAGTGTATTCTCTTTTATTTTAGCAACATTAGTTTTACTCATTTCATAATAATACTCTGGTTCATATTTACTATCCCATGTATCTCCATGAATTATTTTTTCAAAATCATAATTATCATTTAAATAGTTTTCACCTACTTCTCGATTGTAATCATCTAAGAAAGGATCGCTTAAGTCTATTTGTCTAAACTCAACTCTTTCTGTTGAATTACTGAAACTACAAGCAGGCCCACCTTTTTCATCTCTATCCAATTGGAAATTATAATCTCCATAATAACCAGCATTGGATACGAAAACGGAAACAGAACCGCCATCTTCTTCTAAGTCAACATAGAACCTGTTGCCTCCGCTTAATAATTGATTTGACCCTGATGTACAATCTTTTTGGGTTGCATCAACCATGCTTAAACAAGTCTCAGGTAATACCATCTCTTTTTCTAGATGAATAGTACAAACTTTATTTGTAGTAATACCAAGTGATGAAATATAAGTTCCGTTACTACAAGTAGGTGCATTATCTAATGACACTTTTGAAGGAACCAAATTTAATTCATCATAATCATAACTATTATTATAACTAACTCTTACTATTGCTTCCTGTTCTTCAAATCTATCTTTATACTCTAACAAATCACTTAAGTCATTACTAGCAGTTAAATTCTTATAGTTACTAAGAATACGGTTTAAATTATCTAATCTATTTTGTAAACTAAGTAGAGTACTCAATAAACTTTTAATTCTACTTTGTATTTCAGCAATCTTTTGAGTAATCTTTTCATCAGGCTTTTCATCAGGATTTTCACCAGTAGATGAATTTAGTAATTTATTAAGTTCATTTTGAGCACTACTATAAGAAGAATAAACACTGCTATAAGAGGAATTCAGACTATTTCTATCATTAATAAATTTTTCGTAATTAAATGTATATGTACATTCAACATTCGTACTCAATTTAGCACTTATTGGAAAACCTCTTCCATTTAATAACCCAAAACTCTTTTGTCCATCATTAGCATTATCAATTTTAATACTAACTTGAAATCCTTTATTATATTTACCATTAGAATCTTCGTATCCTTCATAACAAATTTTTTTATAATATTCCGTTTGGATAGTTGCTTCAGAAATTTCAGTTGTATCTGCGCTAGCAGTTCCACTACAAGAGTAAATATTTTCATTATTATTTACCCAATATACTTCAGGATTATCTTCAATAACTACTGTTTCAGTTTCTGAACCAGTATAAGTAAGTTTAAAATCCTCGTTAGTTTTATGCCATCCATCTGCATTTGCAGGTGTATCTGGAGCAGATTGGTTCATATCAATATAGAATACCTCAGAACTTTTTCCTTCCAAAACTAAAGGTCCCATATCAAAATTTTTTTGACGAGCAGTTCCATCTGAAAGATAAAAATCATCACCAATTACATCTTCAATAGATGTTAATTTATCAACTTCTTCTTCATTAATTTCTTTATTTATTGCATTAAATATGGCTTCAAAAGCTTTTTCATAGTCGTATTCATATTCATTACTATCTGCATCAGTAATTTCTCTTGATATTGCAGCAAAATTTGTTTCACTTGCATTTTCCTTAGCTTGTAATTCTTCTAAAGAACTATTTTTAGCATTTTTTAAAAGTTGATCTATTGAAGGAGTTGCTCCAGTTTGAGTAATTCCTAATACTGCGGATATAAATCTCCGTTTTCTAATATCTTCAACCTTTTGTCCTTCCCAAGCTTTATAACGTAATACATAAATTTTTATTCCCGCATTTTCAAAGTTATCTATATATTTTCTTGCTTCTTTCCATTCAACTACTTTTTTGTCAGAAGAAAGATAACCACCATCAATAAAAAATAATGCAATTCTTATATCATCTGAGTTTGTGTATTTATCAAATTTTTTCCAAGCTGATTTTACTCCTTCATCTATATGAGAATAATGCTGACCAGATTTCCAAAAACCATAGGATTTTAAATCATCAGAATTAAAAGGTCTTTGAATAAAAATAGGATTTTTACCTCCTAAAGATTCATTAGTACTGGCAAATTGATCAATTGATATATAAGTTTTATTACTATCAAGATTGTCAAATACTAGTTTACTAAACCTTACAATTTCTTGTTTAACAACTCCTTTTTCATCAACCACTCTTTGTGATCCTGAAACATCATGGATAATATCTATATATATATTCTTATCTTTTTTCTGTTGTTTACTACCATCACCAGCAACAACAAATTGAACACTATATCTTCCAAAAACATCTGTTTTCTTTACTTTTTTAGTTAAAGTGACTGTTGTACTATCCTTAGTTGTAAATGTATATATGATATCTGCTTCAATTACTCTTCCACTGCTATCCTTTTTTTCCTCACACTTAACATTCGAATTAACTAGACTTGTTGGACACCTTAAATCACCTTTTTGATAAGTTACAGCTTTAACTTTTAAACAAACAAAGCTTATCAATAAAACTATAATAGAAACAAATAAAATACTTATTATTTTCTTCATGACCACATCTCCTATAAATCATCTTTATTCTTTTTCTTCTTTATAATAATTATAGTTATAATAATGGCTAATAAGATTATTACTCCACCACCTATTAAATAAACTATATTATTTGCTAACTTATTATCTTGAACAGGAACACTTGTTCTTTCTTTTATATATTCATCAAACATATCATCAATATCTTCATAATATAAATCTCCAAGATCAAGATATTCTTTACAATATTTAAAATTTGGATATGTTTGACATTTATCTTTATTATAGTAATAATATGAATTATATGTTGGTAATTTAACAGTAACAGTTTTCAATAAATTATTAGTACATAAATTATTAGTATAAGCATATATAGAAAAAGTAATTGTATTATCTTCATTTAATCCTTTTATAGTTGTTGTTTCAGAAGTTATTGTATTCTCCCCCATTACATTATTCTTATAACTTATTTTTAAATCCTTATCAAAATTTGCAATTGTAATATCATAAGTTACATATAATTCTGTTGTATCTTCATCTAATTCTTGCTCGGTTATATTTATATTTCTTTTAAACTCTACATTATTAGCAAGTTCTTTAAGTCTTGTCATTTCACTATCAGTACAGGCTGGTATATCTATTGCATAAACATTAAAACTAATTAAAAACGTAATTACAAATATTATTATCTTTTTCATAACTCACCTATCCTAAAAATAATTATATCAAATATTTTTGTTCTTTACAATAATTTTTTTATATGTTATTATATCTTTTGAGGTGAATTATGAAAAAATTTATATTATTATGTATGGTTTTATTACTAACAGCTTGTTCTAGTAGTAATATTAAAAGTTTAAAGGTAGCAGATTTAAAATCTAAACTAGAAAGTAAAGAATCTTTTGTTCTTTATTTAACTGATAATTCAGATGAATCTAAGTCTCTAAAGAAAACTTTAGATAAAGTATCTGAAGATAATGAAGTTACAGTTTACTCTCTAGTAACCGAAAATTTATCTGATAAAGATCAAGAAACTTTAAAAGATTTAATTACTTATGAAGATTCTAATATTCTAATCTTTATTAAAGAAGGTAAAGAAAATTCTACTTTATCAAGAGTAACTAATCTTTATATAAGTGAAAGTGATTTAAAAGAAGAGTTAAAACTTCAAGGATATTTAAAGTAAAAGAAAACGGCTAAATAGTCGTTTTTCTTATACACTCATTAAATCAGTTGTTTTAGATTCTAAGATAGAGTCTATTTTTTTATTGTATTTATCTACTATTTCTTGAACTCTTTCTTCACATCTTTTTAAAGTATCTTCTGGTAAATCAGAATCTTTTAATAATTCAAGAGTATCCCTTCTTTGATTACGAACAGAAACCTTACCTTCTTCACATGTTGCTTTTGCTTGTTTAACAAGTTCTCTTCTTCTATCTTCAGTTAAAGGTGGAATAGATATTCTAATACATTCTCCATCATTAGTTGGAGTATATCCAATATCAGCTTCAAAGATTCCTTTTTCAATACTTGCTAAACTAGATTTATCAAAGGGTTTAATTAGTAATTGTCTTGCTTCTGGTACAGAAATCGTAACTAAAGACTTAAGGGGGGTTGGAGTACCATAGTATGATACCATAACTCCATCAAGAATTGCAGGATTAGCACGTCCAGCGCTTATCTTTTTAAGTCTTCCTTCTAAACTTTCAATTGACTGATCTAAATCACTTTCAAAACTTTTAATTATTTCATCTTCCATATCTAAATATTTCTCCTTTACTTAATTTTATCAAATTTTTAGAAAATATCAATAACTAATATGAATTTTTTAATATTTTTTCATTAAAAAGACTGGCAGACCAAAGTCACTTGCCAGTTCTAACTATTAAATTTCAATATAATTATATTACAAATATGCATTGAAGTCAATACCTTTAAATCAAATTCTTTCTAATAAATGTCTTTATATCTTTATCTAAATAAACTCCTATTTTACCATTTAAAACTATTTTTATAAACCCAAGTCCATAAATTACTAAATCTTCATGAAATTTAATATCATGTTCCATATAAGTTAAATCTTTTAAGTTATCATGTTTAGAGTTTATCTTACGAACACTTATGCCATTTGGTATATATAAAGTAAAGCTATTTCTATCTCCCTCAAGATAATCTATTCTTAAGAAATCTCCAATTAATAAACTTTGATTTTTAGATATTTGATAAGTCTTAGGTTTAATTTCTCTTTTAGTATTTAAAACTTTATAATATTTAGTATCTAAGTGATAAATAATGTTTCCTTCATCAACAACACCTGGAGTATCTATTAAACTTAAATTATTATTAATATTAAGTCTTATTTTATTTAAAGTAGTCTCAGGTACATTTGATGTTGTTAAACTAGGTATTCCTTTAGAGTAATTACCCACTATTTTATTAATTAAACTACTCTTTCCAGCATTAGTTTCACCGACAAAATAAACATCATTTGATTTTTTATATTTATTAATCATTTTATATAATAAATCCATATTATAATTACTTAAACTACTAACTATTAAATAATCTTTAAAGTTATATTTTTCTATTAAATAATTAATAATCTTTTCATCTTTAACACTTTTAGGTAAGATATCTCTTTTATTTAAGACTAAAATAATATCATTATCAATATATTCTTTAATATCATCTAAATTCTCTCTTATATTTAAAATATCAACAATATATAAAACTAAATCATTGCCTCTAGAAACATCTTTTAAGATATTTAAATAATCTTCATGAGAAGTTGTGACATTGTTAACTTCTCCATAGTTTTTTACTTTAAAACAACGCATACAATAATCATTTTCTAAATTAGGAGTATAACCAATATTTAATATATTATCGTTTTGAAGTAATACTCCACATCCTAAACACTTTTTATTCTTCTTCATAATATTTACCTCTTCTTAAATTATTCTTTTTATTTATTATTTTTTCTATTTTTCTGTTTAATGAAGTTATTTTTAAATCTTCACTTAAAGGGTCAACTAAAATTGTTAAAAGTCCTTTTCTATTACCAGTTATAATATCTGTCATTACTTGATCACCTATTATAACCATTTCTTTATAGTCTATTTTATATTTCTTTTTAATTTTACGAATACATCTTAAAGTTGGTTTTAAACTAAAGTAAATATAGTCAAGGTTTGTATTTTCTAAGAATTTAGAAACACGTTTTTTTCTACTATTACTAGATACTACAATGGTAAAGTTAGTCTTTAGTTTATTCAAAAATTCTCTAACTTTCTTAGGACATTTTTTATCATTTGGACTTGCTAAAGTATTATCTAAATCAAAGATTAATAGTTTATAGCCCTTTTCTTTTAATTTATTATAATCAATACTAAATAAATCTTTTTGATACATTCTTGGTTTAAATATTTCCATACTATTCTTGCTCCTTTAGATATTTTTGAAGTTCGATGGCAACCTCTTCTGGTAAGACTTCACTTAATTCTTCAACACTTGCTTCTTTGATTTTCTTTAAGGATGAAAATTTTCTTAGTAACTCTTTTCGTCTTTTCTCTCCTATTCCAGGAACCATTTCTAAGATACTAGCAAGACTACCTTTATTTTTAATTTGTCTATGATATGAAATTGCAAACCTGTGAACTTCTTCTTGAATTTTTGATAAAAAGATAAATAAATTACCATGATTATCTAATTCAATTTCTTGTAAGTCTCTTGTAATAATCGTACTCGTTCGATGTTTATCATTCTTCTTTAAACCAATTAGGTTAATATCTAACTTTAAAGAGTCAAGGATTTCTCTTGCGACATTTACTTGAGTTTCTCCTCCATCGACAATTATTAAATCGGGCTTTCTCGCTTCTCCCATCAAGACTCTGTAGTAACGTCTATATAAAACTTCTTGCATAGCTTTTAAATCATCTTTAACATTTGCATCGATCTTAAACTTCCTATATTCATTTTTTAAAGGAAGAAAATCTTGGAAAACAACCATTCCTCCAACATAGTAAGTTCCAAATAAATGGGAGTTATCAAAGGCTTCAACTCTATTGACTTTTCCGCCTACAATTATTTCAAGTTCTTTTAGAGCGTCTTGCCTTACCTTTTCATTTTGATTTAAGATTTTTATCTCTTCTTCTAAGGCAATATGAGCGTTTTCCCGAGCTAAATCCATTAATTTCTTCATATCCCCTTTTTGAGGAATTCTTACTTTAATATTTAAATAATTACTTAAAATTTCATTATCAATAGTATCTGGTACCA
Source organism: uncultured Bacilli bacterium (assembly GCA_947630495.1). Lineage (GTDB taxonomy): Bacteria > Bacillota_I > Bacilli_A > RF39 > UBA660 > RUG591. The sequence goes on from CANRHS010000030.1 coordinate 11,798, forward strand.
TGATTTCTTTAGGTAAGATTTCTCTTTCATAAAATCTTATAATATATTCTATAAATGCATCCTCAACATCCCCTGTATAATTTAAAATCTTTTTACTTCTTCCAAATAAAGTACCACTTCTAATAAAGAAAACTTGAATTGATAAATAATTTTCTTCTTCATAATAATTAAATAAATCTAAGTTAATATCTTTATTTAAAACAATAGTTTGATTCTTTAAAGTAATCTTAATATCTTCAATCATTTTTTTATATTCTAAAGCTTTTTCAAAGTTTAATTTATTGCTTGCCTCTTTCATATTACTTTCTAATTTCTTCAAGATAAAACTAGCATCTCCATTTAAAAATGCGGTTATTTCTTTTTTCATAGTGTCTAACTTTTCCATATCTACTTCATTTTTACAATAGCCAAGACACTCTCCTATATGGTAATAAAGACAATAATCTTTTTTTAATATTTCACATTTTCTTAAAGGATAAATCCTATTTAACATTTCAACTGTTCTTCTAGCACTTCCAACATTAGGAAAAGGTCCATATAAATTATTTTTATTTTTTTTAACTTTAACATTTCGAACTACTTTTAAAATAGGATATTTATCTTTCGTAAATTCTATATAAGGATAACTTTTATCATCTTTAAGTAAGATATTATATTTAGGATTATATTTTTTTATTAAAGTAATTTCAAGAATTAGACTCTCAAGTTCACTTTTAGTAACGATATATTCAAAAGTATTAATTTCTGAAACTAATTTCTTGGTTTTTCCTGTTACTCTACCAGTAAAATAACTTTTTAATCTTCTTTTTAAGTTTTTAGCTTTTCCAACATAGATAATATTACCATCTTTATCTTTCATTTGATAACTTCCTGGTAACTCTGGTACAAGTGCTAATTTTTCTTTAAACATATAATTCCCTCCTCACAATAATTATATAAAATATTTAGAAGAAATGCAAAAGAAATAACAGGAAATGTTAATTTATTTGTCATTTTTGGACATCTTAAAGTTGACTTAGCAACAAAATTACTTTATTATAAATATTTGATGAGAGGTAAATATGGATAAAGAAATAGTTTATTTTAAATTAGATGAGATTACTAGAGTTTTTAATTTATTAGGTTATATTAGTAATATTAATTTTGAAATTGAAAATATTGATTTTAATAATAAAAAATATAGTATTAAAAAAGATAAGAATACTTTTATAATAAGTTCAAGTGATAATCGTTTATTAAGACTTAAAATGGAATTTGAAGAAGCACCAAGTAAGGATTATACTGATAGGAGTAATGCAATAATTGAATATTATTTTCCTGATAATACTGTTTTAAAACTTAGAAATAGAATTGGTGATTCAATTAGTTATGATAATTTTAAAACTTTTGAATCTTCGAAGCTAGCCGATGAACCATATATAAAATATTATATTCTTGATAAGAAAGATGAAGCTGTAGTCTCTTATGGTTTAGATTATTTTGAATACAAAAATGCCCTTTTTACTTTTACTTCTAAAGGAATAGAATATTATAACGAATACTTAGTTTCAAGAAATGGAGAAAGATTACTTTCGATAGAAGATACTAAATGTTTAACCTTAGAAGAAGCTAAAGCATTTAATTATAAGGATGAAAAAGCTAAAATAATAAATTTATTAGAAAGTAATAACTCTTTACATCCATATAGTAAAATGATAATAAAAGAAGCACTTAGTAATTTAAAATGGAAAGAAAAAGAAGCAAAAGATATTATAATATTTTATAAGGAAGATATTCCTTTATGTAAAGAATTAGTAAATTTAAGAAAATCTATTATTAATAATTTAAAAAAATATACTTTTACTAAAGATGAATTATTATTTATTATAGAAATAATTAATAAAGCTTTTGGTAACCAACAAGAAGATAATAATATTAAAAAATTAATAAAATAATAAAAAGATATTTATTACCAAATTAGATAATAAGTATCTTTTTTTTATTAATTATAACAAAAAATAGATACCATTACTGATATCTATCAAACTTCCTCCGAAAGAATAAATCTTTCAGGCACGGCCGCTATAGGGCCACAATCGATCCCAATAGATAACTATTGGTATATCCGCTAGGGACACAATAATAATTAAATTACATATCAAATATATCATAATGTATTTTTAATGTCAAGACATAATTGATAAATTTTTTCTAAAGTTATTTACTTTATGATACTTATATGATATGATTGTATCAGAGGTGAAGTTTTATAATGAGAAGGATAATTAATACAAAAACTAATGATTTTAAAGAATTAATAGAAAGTAATAGTTTATATGTTGATAAGACATTATTTATTAAAGAAATAATCGATAATGGAGATAAATCAATTATGATTCCAAGACCAAGAAGATTTGGTAAAACTTTGAATTTATCTATGTTATATTATTATTTTAGTAATGAATTTGATAGTCATGAATTGTTTAAAGGTTTGGATATAATGAAGCAAGATGAAAAATATTTAAATGAGATGAATAAATATCCAACTATCTTTTTGGACTTAAAGAATACTAAAATGGATACCTTTCTAGCCTTTAAAGATAAATATAAAGATATTATAAAATCAGTATATGACAAACACGATTATTTATTAGAAAGCGATAAACTAGATGAAACTGAAAAAGAAGATTTTAGAAAGATTATTAGAAAAGAAGAAGATATGTTTTTAGCAGATGCCTTATCTAAACTACTTGGTTATTTAAAAGAATATTATGGTAAAAAAGTAATAGTTTTATTAGATGAATATGATGCTCCTATATTACATGGATATGAAAAAGGATATTATAATGAAATAATAGAGTTTATGAAA
>CANRHS010000031.1 GCA_947630495.1 uncultured Bacilli bacterium
TAGCAAGTGATGTCTTACATATTTTTGCTATTATTTCAACAGGAATATTTTCTTTGTAAGAGTTAACAATTACGTCTTTTTGATTTTCTTCACGACCTTTTTCAAGAGCATTAGTCTCTGCCTTAGCAACTTCTTTTTTAAATTCTTCTTTTTCAGTTACACTCTTGGCATAGTCTAAAATCTCCTGCTTCATTTCTAGATAACTTTGGTTGTAATAATCATCTTCATCTTCAGTTATATTGCTATCTAGTAATTCAGATTCATCTTTACTATACATAAGTTCCAATCCTCCTTTCAATTTTTCTCTTATCTTTTCATCCATATCTAACTCAAACTTATCTATACATTCTTTGGCTATAGATAGTTTATCAGTTACTAATAGTTCCGATAAAAGAATTAAATTTTTTTCTTTTTTATCACACTCTTGATACTTACCATTATACCACTCTTTACTCCTATTTACAACATCTAAATTGTAAAATTGTGTCTTTTCTGTTAACTCCGTTTGATGTTCTAAATCACTCATGGTAAACCTAAATAAGTCATCTTTTTCATTTATACCGAATGTACTTAAATTATATGCTATGGCTGTTTTAGCTTTTAAGTATTTATTTTTAGTAATTTCTTGGGTACCATATATCCTATTAAGATAATAATTGCTTTTACTAAAAACATTAGATTTAGCTTTATTATAAAATACACTTCCTGATAGACTTCTATCTTTAAATAGTTTGTCTAAATCTTTCGAAAAATGATTTAATTCTACTATTAAGATAATTGGATTATCAGGTAATCTAACATCTAAAACAATATCGCATACTGCTTTACTATAAATTGCTTTAGCTTGGTTAGTCTCAAGGGGAAGGAATTCGACTTTTCCTTCTAAATCTTTATAATTCATATTTAGAATAATCGAGGCTAAGAAAGTAGCTCTTTCTCTATGCTCATAATTATTAAAGAAAAGTCTTCCATACTTATCTTTGATTAAAGGAATCATTTCTCCTTCTTTTAAATTAAGAATTTCTTCTTTAGTTGTTTTTCTTTTTTTAATAGTTTCTTCTTTTAACATATCATCAATCCTTTCTTATTTGACAGAGTCGGCCAACTCGACAAGATAACTATAACACAGGTATCCAAAAAAAGTCAACTTTTGTAAATTGGCATTTTGGGTGTCAATCTGGGGTAAATTTCCGAATTTGCCCTTGTTCTTAAGGTCAATTTGGAGATTTTCCCCTCTTGATGCTAGCAAAATGATCCCAAAATAGGACTTTTGTATCAAGAAACTTCAAAAAAAATTTTTTTTAGTCGAAATTTATAAAAATATGTCACATTTAATGCATTTATATTACAAATGCCATTGATATAACAAGCTTTAAATTGTTTTTCAAAAGAATAAAAAATTTTTTAAAAATAACCAAAAAAAGAGACTCTTTCGAATCTCAATTTTACTCACCATCTTCAATTGGTTCTTCTGCATCTAAATCAACATCGTTATTATTGCTTGTTTTTGGAGTACAATTAGTAACATTACATGCTCCACGACAAGTAACCTTTTTATCATAAGTATAACCTTTATATGTTTTTTCAGTAGGTAAGTAAGCATATTCAGAAACTTCTTCACTATATTTTGGATAATATGTATCACTTGCGACTTGACTTAAACATACTCCATTTGACCAAACTCTTAATCCACGATTAGTTCCGGCATTAACATCCTTCATACATTCTTTTTCTGTTGTTGCGTCTTCTATTATCTTATAGCAAATTGATTCTGTGCTTCCAGCATTAGCATATCCATCTTTACATGCCTCATAGACCTTACTAGATTTTTTATAACTATAGCAAGTCTTATCCTTATATATTCTAATCGTCTTAGAATCTTTTAAATCCTTAGATCCCTTAGGATTATCATAAGAAACTTTAACTGTTACATTACCAGTTTCCTTAGCAGTAATAGTATTACCACTTATTTTGACTTTTTCTTTAGAATTCTTATCAACAGATATTTTTACAGCTGAACTATTAGTAATCTTAGTTCCAGATTCAGTTGTTAATTCATATTGAACATCAATTGTCTTATCCTTTGGATCAGTACTATCAAGTTTTAATTCAACACCATCCAAATTTGTAATCTTTAAATCTGTATAAGTTGCTTTTCCCGATAGAACAGTAATTGTAATATCTTTAGATTTACCTAAAATTGTTACTCTAACTTTAGTTGTACCAGCCTTAGTAGCTGTTATTGTTCCAGTTGCAGAATCGATAGTAACAATCTTAGAACCTGTAACTTTATAAGTAAACATAGTAGGTTTTTCATAGACTGTGAAACTTCTATTATTAGCAGAATCAGTGGCATTACAATTTATAATACCAGAATGATTAGCTTCATCATCTCCTGCTAAAGTTAAAGTTAAATCACCACATGTAAGATCAGATATTACTGGATCATGTTCTGTAACCGTAATATCAAGCGTTCCTTTTATTTCATCACCATTCGTATTTATATAAGTTCCTGTAATTGTTGCATTACCTGCACTAACAGGAGTTACTTTATTCTCTTCAATTGATAAGACATCTGGATTTGAACTTGTATAATTAACCTCAAGTCCTGACGTAATTTTTTTCTTACTATCTTTCGTTAAACCAATAGAATAAGCAAGAGTTAAATCGTTATCCCCTAATGAAACTTTAGTAGTTGCATTCTTACCTTTCTTTAAAGTAATTCCAAGATATGTATAAACTGGAGGTGCTTCTGTTACAGTAACTTTAACTTTAGCTTTTAAATTACGAGCACCAACTGTAATTGTAGCAGCATTTTTATTAGCTTTAACAGCAACTATCTTGCCTTCTCCATCAACAGTAACAATCTTCTTATTAGATGTACTATATGTTGGATTATCATTACTTGTTATTTGTTGTTTGATAGTTGGGTCATATTTATCTATTAAAAAGCAACTTAAAGTCTTTTCTTTACCTTCTACAATTGTTAATTTGTTTCCCGTTTCACATTCAATGCTTCCTGGAACAAATTCTTCTGATATATTTAAAACTAAGACACCCTTATAAACTTTAGGAGCAGAGCCACTTGTTTTTCCTTCAACAGTTATAGTAATACTTTTAGCATCAGTCTTTTGAGGAGCAGTTACTTTAAAGCTTCCATTTGAAACTGATTTTGAAGTACTATCAACTGAAGTTTTAACAGTTGCACTCTTTAAGTTTAATTTATTCCAGTTACTTATTTTAATTGTTTGAGTTTCACCTTTACTAATATTTGAACCAGTTGTATGATCAAATGTTAATTCTTTATCAATTACTGTATAAGTTGATAATCCACTATAAGTTGTTTTCTTTTTATCAACTTTGCAAGTAAATTCATAATTTGTTTTTTGTTTTGCAACATAATAAGGTTTTTCCTTAGTACATTTACTTGTATTCTTTGGAAGACTAGTTGTTACTAAAGTACCTGATTGACATAAGTCAGATGCTGCATAACAAGCATCAAATAAGAATGTAAAGTTTTTAGAATCTGTTTCTTCTTCACTAGTATCATCAACAACTTTAACAGTACCAATAAAAGTATAACCATTACTATGACCTGTAATATAAGTTGTACCTTCTTTTAATCCTTCTATATTACCATCACTAATTTTAGCAACTTCTGAATTAGTATTAGTCCAATCAGTTACTTTACTAGCTTCTCCAACTGTGAAATAACTACCAAGGGAAACAATACTTCCAACTGGGATACTAAATTCAACAGTTATATCTTCCCCTATTTTATAAGATGCAGGTTCTAAAGTAATTTCTTTCTTACTTCCCTCTTTTAAATAAACCGTTGCAGTAATTGAAATATTACCATAAGAACCAGATGCAAATGTTAAATATTTAGAAAGAGGCATTTTTTTACTAACATCTTTAATTTTTGAATCTTTTATAGTAGCATCTTTCGTAGATATTTTAAAGGTTGTTTTGGAAATATTTATATAATCTGTATAACCTTGTCCTTCTAAATCTAAAGTCATTTTTACTTTTGTATTACTTTCTCTTTCAAAAATAATTGGAGTTTTCTTTAATTGTTCTATTTGAACATCACTTAAAGTTTTAGATGGTTTAAGATTAGAATTATCAACTTCTTCGGCTGCAACTTTTATTACGATAGAATTTGATTGAGTTCCAACTACTGCTGTAATTGTTGTTTGACCAATGGCTACTGCTTTTACAGTTCCATTTTCATTTACGGTTGCAACATTTGGATTACTAGATGTCCAAGTAATTTTTGTTTCAGTTGCATTCTTTGGCCAAATTTCAGCCGTTAAATCTAAGGTATTTCCTTTTTTAATTGTCGTTCCACTTGCCTCTGAAATTACAATATTAGAAGCTTCAACATTGGTAACGTTAACCGTAACAGTTGTACTTACACCATTAGCAGCACTTATTTTAATTTCAGCAGTTCCAACAGAAACTCCATAAATTGCTCCATCTTCACTAACTGTAGCTACCTCTTCATTTAAACTTTGATAAGTAAAATTATCATTTCCTGTATCACTTTCTACTGCTAATTGTCTCGTTTCACCAGTTCCAATTGTAATAGATGATTCAGTTACTGTTATATAATTAGGTGTTTCAATACCATCAGCTATAATAACAATAGTATCGCCATTTTTAGAAGCCATTGGAGCAACTCCTGAAGTACTTCCTGGTTTAACAGTAATTGTAGCACTTCCTTTGGCAAGAGCTGTTACATTTCCTTCAGAATCAACACTGATAACATCAGGATTACTACTTGTAAAATCAAAATTAGCAACACTGGCATTAGGATCATAAGAAACTGTTAATCTCTTAGTTTCACCTACTTCAATTTCATCAGTGTCATCTCTAAATTCAACATAACTAGAAGTTGTCTCTTCATCAGTTACATCAACTGTTAAAGTAGCAACTAAATCATTAACAGTTCTGGCAGTAATGGTTGTATGGCCAACAGCAACTCCTTCAACTAATCCATCTTTAACTGTTGCAACATTAGGATCTGATGAAATCCAAGTTACAACATCCTCAGTTACATCTGGTGGAAGTAAAATAAATCCAACCTTTCTTGTTGTTCCATATCTTAATTTTAAATAATTTGTTTCAAGTTCAATTGAATATGGGAATACTAACTTACTTTTATCTGGTAGTTCAAAATAAACTTTCTTATTTTTACTATCCGTTACAATTACTTCACAAGTAGCACTAGCACTTCCATCCTTAGCCCGAACGACAATGGTTGCCATTCCAAATCCAACAGGATATACTCGACCACTTTGATCAACTATAGCAACACTAGTATCACTTGATTCAAATGATAACTCTTGATTAGTTGCATTATAAGGTTCAGTGAATACCTTTAATAATTGAGACTTTGACTTATTACTTAAATCAAATACTATTCTTTCACTACTTAATTTAATTTCATTAATAGCAACTTTTTCCTTAGTAACTGATAAATTACTCTTTTCAATTACTGTGTCATCATCAGTTGATTTAATAGATATTGTTGTAGTCCCTTCTTTAATAGGTGTTACATACCCGGTTGTTCTATTAACTTCAGCAACACTTGGATCACTACTTTCATAGTAAACATTCTTAGCCGTTGATGTTTCAGGATATACTTGATAATCATATTGATAATCTTTGCCTTTTTTTACACCAATATTACTTGCATTTAATAATATTGATTGAGGTCCTATATGACCAACCTTTATTACCCCTGTATAAACAAGTGCAAAACCACCAACTAAAACAATGATTGCAACTAAAGATATCATCATAACAACTCTTGATATCCTTTTACCAACTGTTACATTTTCCGTTCTATAAGGTTCATTTACTTGCTTATTTAAAGATTGATTATTAGTCTGATAGCTATTATATATACTATCATTTTTCTGATTATTATTCATTTTCTCCTCCTTAGTTTAATAATCTTTTTTTATTTATAACCTATTTTATGTCTTATCTAATCTTTCCATCATCTATTTACTCCTCCCTAGTCTATAATTAGAATATCACATTATTTTTCTAAATTCAAGATATTTGTCACTTTTTTTTACTTTTTTTGTAAACTATATTATCAATTATTTTTTTTATAAATTAAAAAAAGAACTTTCCAAAACAAAAAAAATATAGTATAATGTTTCTAGAATAAAGAGAGGTGAATATTACAATGGTCGAATATGATTTTAAAAATGATGAAATTGCAAACATTGCTAATAATATGATAATCTATGCCGTTAGTAAAAGGGCAAGTGATATTCACTTCGATCCTTGTGAAAAAGGTTTAAAAGTAAGACTTAGAATAGATGGTGTTTTACAAGATCATGCAATTGTTCCAATTGCTTATCAAAAGAATTTAACAACAAGATTAAAATTAATATCTAATATGAATATAACCGAATCGCGTCTTCCACAAGATGGGGCTATTAAGGATACTATAAATGGAATTGATTTAGATATGCGTGTTTCTTCCTTAAATACTAATTTAGGTGAAAAAATTGTTATTCGTATCTTAGATTATTCTAAAAGTACTGAAGGACTAGAAGCTTTAGGTTTTACTCCTAAAAATCTTGTTAAAATTAAAAAGATGATTGAAGTTCCTAATGGAATTATTCTAATAACAGGAGCAACTGGTACTGGTAAAAGTACAACTGTTTATACAATGCTTCAATATTTAAATAAGGAAGAAACCAATATTATTACAGTTGAGGACCCAATTGAAATGAATATTGAAGGAATTAACCAAATTCAAGTTAATAGTGAAATTGGTCTTACCTTTGGTAGAGTTTTAAGAAGTATTTTAAGACAAGACCCAAATATTATTCTAATCGGAGAAATTCGTGACTCGGAAACTGCCCAAATTGCGGTTCGGGCATCAATCACCGGACACTTAGTTTTTTCAACCGTTCATACTAATAACTCTTTATCAACCATTGAACGTCTACTTGATATGAATGTTGAAAGATATTTACTTTCAAGTGCCTTAACCGGAATTGTTTCTCAGAAATTAGCTAGGCGTCTTTGTCCACATTGTAGAAAAAAAAGACCTACTACTAATTATGAAAAAGCCGTTTTCAAAGAAATCCTTGGTAAAGATGTCGAGGAAATTGAAGATGTAAATGGTCACTGCGACAATTGCCGCAATGGTTACTACGGCCGAATTGCTATTCAAGAAGTCTTATTAATAAGTGATGAAATTAGAAATGCAATAAATGATCCTACTGTCTCTCGTGATAAACTAAAAGAACTTGTTTATACAAGCGAAGTTACTACCCTTCTTCAAGATGGACTTGAAAAAGTCTTAGAAGGAATTACAACTTTTGAAGAAATCTATAAGAATGTTGCAATTGACAACGAACTAGATGAAAAATATATGGAAGAAGATTATTTTGAAGAAGTTGAAGAAATAACTAATAAACCTGCAACTGTTGATAATCCTGAAGTTATAAATCCAACTACTCCTCAAAATGACACAATAACTAGTGATGAAGTTGAAGAAATTATTTAAGCAGTCTAACTGCTTTTTCTTTCGCCTAATAAACCACCTAAATAATAATCTGGTACCATTCCTTGAATTAATTTAACCGCAAGTGGTACAACTACCTTTATCTCTAATTCTTTAGAAGCCATTGGTAAAATCATTTTAACACTAGCATTGACATTAACAAATACTTCAACTAAAGAATTATTAATTCCATACTCCGTAACCTTAGTATCAACACTTGGATTAACCGAACTAATAATCTCCATATTAACAGGAATCTTAGGCCCTAAATTATTTAAAAAAGGGGAATTAAAGATAACACCACTTGGAATATAAAAAACATTATCTGAAACATTATATTTCTCTAAAGCATCCTTATCCTTTTCACTTATTAACTTAACATTATTATAAACAATATCAGCAATACTTGAAATAATTCTATTTAAAATAACCGGATCAAAATCAACCATTGTCATATTACTAGAATTATCATTCTTAATTATAAAAAGTTCATCATTCAAAAACTCTTTACCTAATTCTTCTGAAACTGACTTATTAATAACAGTTGTTAATAATCTTTTTAATTCACTTTCTTGATAACTCATATAAATAGGCATTACTTTATAACTAAAAAGACTTAAAAAAAAGATACTAATTACAACTATACATATAATAATTATAAATAATTTTAAAAATTTTTTCTTCATATCTAATAAAATTATATAAAATTGATTTACTTTTTATGTTTTTTTTGGTATACTTGTATAGGATAGAGGTGTATAGATATGGATAACATTTTGAATCAAATTGACTTAGAGAAGTTAAATATAAAAGATTTAGCTTTATTATTAAAGATTATAGAAGATTCTAATCTAAAAAAAGATGAGGTTGAGGTGATATAATGGATTCTAAAAATAAAATACTTAATCAAATATTTAAAATCTTAGTTCCTTTAAGAGCATCATATAAAGATGAAATTGATAAGGTTACAAATGATTTATTAATTGGATATGATAAAAGCTTAGAAGATTTTATCAATAAATACTATGGCAATACTAATTATAGTAATGAAATGGTCTCTTTAGTCGTGTCTTTAGTAAATGCTAACTTAATACCTAGTACTTATTTAGAAGAAGTTAGTAAAAAAGTCCAAACTAATATATCTTTATCTCCTATTTACAAACAAACAAGTGTTAGACCTATTAATGTTAAAATAATAAATTTTAATAAGATTAAAAATAATATTTTAAATAAAAAGCCTTTAGATCCAACGAGATTTCCTATTTCAATTATAACTGATAAAAAAGAAGTTTCAGAACCTCATATGGAAATTACCCAAACTAATCCAAATTTAGCTCCTGTTGAAATTACACCTGATGAAAATACAAAACCTGATATTATCTTACCTCAAGAAGATATGAATATGGAGTTACCTGACTTTAATAAGATGGCAATAGAAACTCCTAACGTTCCAGCTGTCGATACAATTGTTCCTAAGATTGAACCAGACTTTGAAATACCACCTATTATGATTAATCAAGAACCTCAAGTTACACCTATTGCTTTAGAAAGTCAAAATGTTATGTCAAAAGATGATATCATTAATAGTCTAAAAGAACCTGAAGAAACTCATCAAGAAGAAGTAGTTAATCCAGATTTAAAACATACAACTCAATTAGGTCAATTATTACAATTTCCAATTAATAGTCAAACTAATGCTGTTGAACCTCAAGTTACATTGCCAGAAGTTACTCCATCACCTGCTCCTATTACACCTGAGCCTGTAACTCCACCAGTTAATGTTCCGACGCCTGATTTTAGTAATGTTGTAAGCCAAGTACCTACTTATCAAGAAGAAGTTCACGAACCTGAACCTACAACTTATCAAGAACCAGTTACAAATGTTTCAACACCTGACTTTAGTAATGTTGTAAGCCAAGTACCTACTTATCAAGAAGAAATTACTAAGCCTGAACCTACAACTTATCAAGAACCAGTTACAAATGTTCCTACTCCTGACTTTAGTAATGTTATAAATCAAGTGCCTACTTATCAAGAAGAAATTACTAAGCCTGAACCAGTGACTTATCAAGAACCAGTTACAAATGTTTCAACTCCTGACTTTAGTAATGTTATAAATCAAGTGCCTACTTATCAAGAAGAAACTCATGAGCCTGAACCTATTACCTACCAAGAACCAATTACTCTAGATTTACCAGCACCTGATACAACCTATAAAGTTGCAGAAACTCCTAAAGAAGAACCTGAGAATAATTACTCTAAAGAAGAATTAACAGAAGAAATTGCTGCTAAAGTAAGAGAAGAAGTTAAGAAACAAGTTACAGAACAAATTACAAAAGAACTTGCTGAACAAATTAGATTAGAAGAAAAGAATAACATTGTAAGAATTCAAAATAACTATATGAATAATGCCTCAGCCTTTATTCAAAACTTAAATAGTCAATCTGAAGAAGAAATATATATGTCTCTAAGATACTTAAATGATTTAAAATATATGAGTCATTGTATAACCCATTTAAATCTTGATACTTTAGAAAGATTTTATAGGTTCATTGAAGATAAATTAAACTCTCCTCAAAGTGAATTCATGGATGGATTCATCGAAAAAAGAATTAGAGAAAAACTTCCACCTAATTTAATTGAACAAATAGATGAAGGAATGAAAAAAGTTGCGTAGTTATACGCATTTTTTTTATTAATTAAAATAAACTTAAATAGGTGATCTTATGAATATAAATAAAGAAATTATATTTAAATATTTAAAAGGATTTTTATTTTTCTTAGTTCCCTTTTTAGTTTTGACTTTATTAATTACAATTCTATATTACTTTGATATTTTAAATAATCAAATAATTAAATATTTTAAAATAGTAATTGCAATCTTATCTTGCTTATTAGGTGGTTTTATAATAGGTCGGAGTAGTACTTCAAAGGGTTATTTAAATGGTATAAAGTTAAGTAGTATCATTATTGTAATATTCTTAATTCTTAATTTAATCTTAGGAGGATTTAAATGGTATCATTTAGTTTATTATTTAATAATTCTAGTTACAACAACAATAGGTTCAATGCTTGGAATTAGCTTAAAAAAATAAATTTTTAATAACTTTTTCACCAAATTTTCATAATTATAAGTTATAATATATCTTGGTGATGGAGATTGAATGTTTTAATAATTGATGATGAAGAGTTAATTAGAAATGTTGTTAAAGAATATTGTTTAAATGAGGGGTATAATGTTTTAGAAGCCGCAAATGGCTATGAGGGATTAGATATTTTAGAAAAAGAAAATGTTGATATCATTGTCCTTGATATTATGATGCCTAAGATGGATGGATATACTTTCTTTGAAAAAATGAAAGAAAACTTTAATATTCCAACGATTGTTTTAAGTGCAAGGGGCGAGGAATATGATAAGTTATTTGGTTTTTCTGTTGGAATTGATGATTATCTAACAAAACCATTTTCTCCTAAAGAATTAATTGCCAGAATTAAAGCGATTCTTAAAAGAACCAATAATAATAACTTAGAAGATATTTATACTTATAAAGGAATTAAAGTTGATTTTAAAGGAAGAGTTTTATATATTGATGGTAAGGCTGTTGATATTACTCCAAAAGAATTTGATATCCTCTCCTACTTTATTAAAAATCCAAATACCGCAATTACAAGAGACCAACTTTTAAATAAAGTTTGGGGATATGATTACTTTGGAGATGAAAGAACAATTGATACACATATTAAAATACTAAGAAATAGTATGGGAAAATATCGTGATTTAATTGTTACAGTTAGAAGTGTAGGATATAAGTTTATTTATGATGAAAAATAAGAGTTTAATTTTAAAAATATTTTTATATCTTAGTATTTTCTCTGTTTTAATTCTAGTCTTTATCTGGATATTTCAAATTCTTATGTTAAATAATTACTATGAATATTATAAAACTAATGAATTATCTAATACTTTAACTTTAATTAAAGATAATTATCAAAAAGATAACTTCTCTAAAACCTTAGAAAATGTTGCTTATAATACAGACTTCTGTGTTGAAATCGTGAAAGATTCTGAAACAGTTTACTCGAATATTCAAAATAACAAGGGGTGTATAGATACAAGTACTAATAAACGAGTTTTAAAAAAGAAATTAGAATTTATGGAAAGTAGTAAAGATTATTTTAAATTAAAGATAATTAATCCGGCTTTTAATAATATGACTCTTTTATATGGAGTTAGACTTAATGATACTAACTATGTCTTCTTAAATACTTCTCTAGAACCTATTGATACAACGGTTGATATTTTAAAAAGTCAATTAATAATTGTTACTTTTATTGTTGTTATTTTATCAATTGTCATAGCCTACTTTATTTCAAGAACCTTGTCGAAACCAATTACTAAGTTAACTAAGTCAGCTAAAGGATTATCTGATGGTAATTATAATGTTGATTTTAATGTTGATAGTGATATTCAAGAAATTAAAGAGTTAGGAGAGTCTCTTGATTATGCTAAAGACGTGATGAAGAAAACCGATGAATTAAGACGAGATTTATTAAGTAATGTTTCTCATGACTTGAAAACGCCTCTGACGATGATTAAAGCTTATGCTGAGATGGAAAGAGACTTTGATAGCAGTAAAGAAAAACGCGAGAATAATATGAATATTGTCATTGAAGAAGTTGATAGATTAAATGGACTTGTAAATGATATTTTAAATTTATCGAAGTTAGAAAGTAATATGGATGAATTACAATTAGAAGAATTTGATTTAACTAAACTTATTAATACTATTTTAAATAGATTCTTAATCTTCTCTTTTACTAAGAGTTATGAATTTATCTTTAATTATAAAGATGAATTAATTATCAAAGCTGATAAACAAAAGTTAGAACAAGTAATATATAATTTAATTGGTAATGCTATTAACTATACAGGTGAAGACAAAAAAGTTTATATTGATGTTATTCCTGATAAAAAGCATATTAGAGTTGAAATCAGGGATACTGGTAAAGGAATAAAGACGGAAGATATTAATAAAGTTTGGGATAAGTATTATAAGAGTGAAAAGAAATATAAACGAAATACAGTTGGAACCGGGATTGGCTTATCCATTGTTAAAAATATCTTTGTTCTTCATGGATTTAAATATGGTATTATTTCAAAACCTAATAAAGGTACAACTTTCTGGTTTGAAATACCAAAAAAATAGGATTTCTAAGTCCTATTTTTTATTCTATCTTCATTCCACATTCTGAACAAAACTTCCCAAATACTTCTTTTCCGCAGTTTGGGCAATATTTTATTTTATTCTCAGTTTCCGTTTCCACCTTAAAATTAGTAAGAGGAGTCTCTATTTCAGAACTTCTAAAATTATCAATTTTACTTCTTGAAACATTATCAGGAGTTATTTTTTCTAATTTAACATTTAAAACTTCAATTCCTATTAAATTATTCCAAGTATCATATAAAAATTCATTTACATATTTAGCAAGTAATAAACTTTCATTAGAAAGATTAGAATATACTATTTTATCTTTAGCACATTTTTGTAAACTTGCATCAAGTGCTTTAATAAACTCGGAATTAACTTTTTCCATTAAATCTTCTTTAGTAAAAGTATCATTCATTTCATCTTTAATATAAGAGACAAAGGCAAATGGATTAGTTATTTTAAAATCATATACTCCATAGTAACGAATATAAATATTTTGATATTCAGGATCAGGGTATAAAACTTGAGATGAAGAACCAAACTTATTATCACTTATTTCATTTAAATTAACATAGAAAATAGCTTGTTCAGGACTTTTTGTTTCTGAGTCCTTACAATTTTCCCACATCTCCTTGAATTTTACTCCTAATTTACCTCCATGTAAGGTTGGAGTACCTGAATTATCAAAGGTATAAATTCCAGGCTCACAAGTTGCATCAATAAATCTTCCATCTTTATAAACTAAAGCAACTTCCCCTTCTTTAATCTCTATTCTATTCTTAGGAGAACTAATTTCTTTAACTATCTTTTTAACAACTAAAACATTATTATTTAAATCATCACATGTAATATATTCTTCCCATCCATCATGTAAAGTACTTGTAATTGATGTAAAGGCTAACTTAATTAATCTCATTTTATCACTCTCCTCTTTTTTTAGTTTCAAGTCTTAATTTCTTACCTTTAAAGGCAATTGCCATTTTTATTACTTTATCATAATCTTTTAAACTTACTTCATATTTCATTTCTTCTATTTGCTTAAATGCTTTCTCAATCGTTTTTTCAAAGTTACTATCTTCTTCTACTAATTTAAATTCAATTATATAAGCGGGTATATTATTAACTTTAGGTTTTAAGATAATATCATATCTACCAAAGCCTGATTCTCTATTACTTGTAACTTCATAATAAGTATTATCTACCCGAAGTAACCCCATTGCAAAAGCATGATAGAACGCTTCTGATGCAGAAGTTCCTGGTACATCAAGATAACTAAATGTTTCTAAAACAATACTTTCTAGGTCATTTCTAAAATCATCTATTGTTCCATTTATTAAATAACTAACCATAGTATTACCTTTAAAGTCATCTTTAAACCAACTAGTTGCCATATCAATTAAATTCTTTTTAACTTCTAAGTTGGGTATTCGAAGAGTTATATTTTCTCCGTTTCCAACTAAACTAGTTGGGGTTAAATATCCAGTTAGCATAAATAAAGTCCACACTGTATTTGGATCTCCCTTTAAACTTTTTAAGTCCATATTTAAATCTATATTAACATGTTCTTTATAACCTTTATCAATTATATCTTCAAATTC
>CANRHS010000032.1 GCA_947630495.1 uncultured Bacilli bacterium
TAATCTAAGATATCAAGTTCTAAAGGAGTTTTTACTTCTAATAATTTAGTTCTTAATCTTTCTTTATTAGCATTTTTAACATTTATATAGAATAAATATATATAATAATAATCATTACTATTAATAATATAATCTTCAAGTTTCTCTATATTGATATTAAATCCTGCTAAATCTTTAGCAAAAGCATAAACAGAATATTTCTTTTCTATTTCTTCTTCTCTTGCTTCATCGTATGAAGCTTTATCACTTGAATTAAGTAAAGCCTCTTCTAACTTTAATAAATTAACTTTATCTTGTAAAATTGTTGCTAACTTATAAATATGAAAATGACTATCTAGTGAAATAAATATATCTTCAATTGTTGTATAATCCGTTATTCTTTCATTAAGAGAAAATAATAATAAGCATTCTAAATTACCCATTTCTAATAATCTTTTTTCTATTTTTAATAAATTACTTTTTTTGTTATTTGCATATTTTACAATTAAATAAGGATTATTCGTTTTTAATATTAATTCTTCAAACTTAGATATATCAATGTTATCTAAAGTTGCAAAGTTAATTAGAGTTTCTATATCTTGATTATTTTTAAGAATTACATTTGCAATTTCTTTAACATCAGCATTTCTTATATCTCTTGCAAAGAAATAAAGATATGGTATATTATTAAGTTCAATTATTCTATCTTCTAATAATTTAATATTAGCATTTTTTACTTTACTTGCATAGTCATATATAGCCTCAGGATAATTACTCTTTAAAATTTCTTCTTGAAATAACTCATTATCAGGAATTTTATTTGCAAACAGACAATAATAATCTAATTCAGAATCTTTAAGTAAATTAGTTATTAACTTTTTTATACTTTTAGAATTAAAATAATTACTATACTTTAAAAGAATATAGTAATCCTTTTCATCTAATTTTAAATCAATATATTTTTCTATTTGACTAGTATTAATTCTTGGTATTATCTTAAAATACTTTTCGCTTAAAGTAACTAAGGTTAATAATTGGTTTAATCTTTCTTTGGTAAAACCATTTAAGTTTATTACTTCTACTAACTCCTTCATAGATATTTTTTCTAATTGTACCTTATTAATTAAATCTTCATAACTGCTTATCATACTACTACTCTCCTAAATACATTATAATTTTAACATAAATGATTAAAAAATAAAAATTATTTTACCCTAAATTTACATTATTTAACATCTTTTTTATAAATCACTTGAACTAAATATAACCCTTCAGGATGTGCCGTTCTATAGCCTGCACTTCTCGTTTTCCCTTCAATTATCTTAGTAACGGAATCAACATCTTTTTTACCTAAACCTATTTGAATAAGTAAGCCAACCATATTTCTTACTTGATATTTTATAAAACCCGTGCCTCTAAAGGTAAAGGTTAAGATATCTTCTTCTTTTTCAATCGTGGCCTCAAGAATTTCTCTTTCGTAAGAACTTCTTTTTTCTTTAGTCTCAGTGAAGGCTCGAAAATCATGTTTACCAATAAAATATTTAATAGCCTTATTCATTTTAGTAATATCTAACTTTTGGGATAATTGATAAACATAGTTTCTTTCAATAGGATTATATTCACCCATATTAAGTTTATATTGGTATATCTTTTCTTTAGCCATATACCTAGCATGGAAATCATCGGAAACAACCTTTGCATCTATTACATGAATATCATTTGGTAATAAACTATTTAAGGCTCTTTTTAACTTCTCTTCTGTAATTGAAACCATTATATCAACATGCGCGATTTGCCCCAAAGCATGAACTCCTTTATCAGTCCTGCCACTGGCAACTAACTTAGTTTCTTTTCCATTATTAATATACGTTAAAGCCTTATTTAATTCATCTTCAATTGTTCGATAATCAGGTTGACTTTCAAATCCATGAAAATTAGTACCATCATAAGAAAACTTAATCAAATATCTCATATAATCACCTCAATAGGAATACTAACATTAAAATTATAACATGAATTCCTAAAAAGGCAAGATTTAATTTATCAAAGATGTTTCTATGATTATATTTTTTATTTTTATAAAATCTTAAATAATTTAAAACAACATATTCTTCTACATCTTCAATTGTTTTTAATTTAATATTCTTACTTATTACTTTATAATAATCACTTTTCTTATCTATATCATTATCTATAATATAATCATCTATATAGTTTAAATTATCTTGATGAACTTTTTTAATCATTCTTTTTCTTAATTCATTAAAGGTATGGTTCCTTTTAGAACCTCTTACATATTTTATATTTCTCTTTTTAATAATATTTATAATTAAAATAACATAATCAATTATTAATAAAGTTTTAATAATTATTCGATATATCATTAAATAATCAAATGGTAAGTTTAAATCTAAATAACTTAAAAGAAGATAAGCAATTATAATAATAGGTAAAATAGCATTTAAGAAAGTTAGATATTTATTTCTTTTTAAATGGATAAAAAGTTCAAAGTTAAGAAGAAACAAGAATATTATTATTAAAATATTTTTGGAAAATAATAAACTTACTATATAAAGGAATATTGAGACGATTAAAACAATGATATTCAAGTCATCTAAATTAATCTTCTGGTTTATCTTCTTCATTCTTTCGAACATTTTCTACTACCCCCTTTACTATTTCATCAATTGTATCTCCTAATTCTATACCTTTTGTTTTAGCTAACTCTTTAAACAATAGGATATCTGGTAAGTTAATATTTTTACTTGTTAAAAATTCTTTATCTTTAAATATTACTTTAGTTTTACCACTTACTAATACTTGATTATCAGATAGTATTATAAGATTATCTGTTAGTTCATATAAAAGATTAGGATCTTGACTTAAGATAATAATGGTTTTATCATATTTTTCTTTTAAATCAAGAATTATTTTTTCTATATTATAAGAATATTTATTATCTAAATATAAAAATGGTTCTTCAAAGATAATTAATTCAGGATTACTGACTAAATTTAAGGCTATTTGTAGTAATCTCTTTTCAGACTTGGAAAGCATTCTTATCTCTCTTTTTAAATAGGTATCATCAAGTCCTACCATTCTTAAAGAGGAAATTATTTTATCTAAATAAATAGTATCTTTGACATCAACATTCTTCTTTTTTAAATAGAATTCATCACTTACTAGTTTAGTTAAAAAAGTATTTTTATCTATTTTTTTAATATAAATAATTTTATTTAAATCATAACCTAAGATATTTAAATTATCTAACATGATTATTCCTTGATAATTAAGGTTATCTGTTAATAAGTTAGCAATTATATTGTTAGTATCACCTAGTATTCCTGTTATTTTATTGTTAAGTATTTTTAAATTTAGTTTTTTAATTTTATTTTTACTAGATATATTCATGAATTTTATTTCCATAAGGCACCTGCTAATTCATCTATATTAGAATATGATTGAGAAATTATTTCTTGTTCTTTTAGTTTATTAGATAAGTTAATTATAAATGATTCTTTAAATCTAGAGTCTTCTTTATAATCTTCTAGTTTAAAGTTATCTAAAATATAGATTTTATCACTTTTAATAGTTGTTTCTAAATCACTTGTTATATTTAAAATAGTTAAGCCTTTTTTCTTTAATTCCAAGAGTTTCTTTAAGATTAATTCTTTATCTACTCTATCCATTTCTAAAAAAGCATCATCTAAGACTACTAATCTTGGTTCATGAATAATTGAGATTATAACTAATAACAAATTTCTTTTAGATATTGATAAATCATCTATCTTTTTATCTAATAAATCTTCTATTTCAAAATATTTACTAATTTCTTTTATTCTTTTATTAATTTTATGTTCAGGATATGCTAAGTTTAAAAGAGGATAAGCAAGTTCATCTTTCACTTTTTTAAATAAGAATTCTTGATTAAAATCATTAGATACTATACCAAGTTTGGTTAAATAAGTTAAAACTGTATTTTTATTTAAACTAATGTTATCTAAGATACAAATATCAGTTGTTGGAATAATACCTGCTATTATTTTAGTTAAGATAGTTTTTCCACTTCTATTAGTACCCAAAATAGAGATAAAATTATTTTTAGGTATTTCTAAATTAAAGTCTTTATATAAATCTTTATAATTTAAATTATTAATACTTAGCATACCATCACCTAATACAATTATAAACCAAATTATAAAAAAAAAGTAGTTAGTTGACACTAATCTACATAAGAATATAAGATATTTTTTATTGTTTCATAATCTGTGTAAGAATTTTCTATTTTAGAATCTTTAATTTTAAGTAAGGTTGGTTCACTTAGTTTTAGTTTCGTTATATCATTGTCTATAACGGCTTTATCAGCCTTACATATATTATTTCTACTATTAGCAAGATCTAATTTATGAACTGTTATTTTCTTTGATGATTGGTCATATCTTTCTAAAATACTTTCATATAAACTTGCCGAATCATCTTGCATATCATAGGCTAGAACAAAGTATTCACTTTCACTTCTATTTAAGACTTGACCACACAAAACCTTCACAGTTTGGGCTTCAGCCGCATAAGTAATATTATTCTTTCTAGTAAATAAATTCCATTCTCCCGTTTTTACTTTGGTAAAAGCAAACATTAAACCTAAAAAGGCAAGAACTGATACCGTTATGATTATTCCATTTCTAATACTTTTGGTAGTATCCGTCTCTTGAAAGTCCTTTAAGGCTTTCTTTTCTTTTTCCATTCTTTTTTTATATTCTTTTTTCTTCATAATGACTTCTCCTTAAATTCAATACTTATTGTACCTTAATTAATTAGTTTTTACAAGTACTTTTACACTTTTTTATACTCTATTTCTTATTTTTTAGCTTTTTTATAAGGCTTGAAACTTTAATCTAGCTTTATCATAAGCCTTTTTAGCATCTCTTAAATACCTCTTAATTGTCTTTTCATCTTTACCAAGAAATCTTGCTATATCATTTTCTTTAATATCTTGATTTTTCATTTCAAAAGTTACAGCCGTTTCAATTGGTAAGGAATTCAAGAACTTAGTATAGGCAATTTCTTCCATTTCATCTAACAAAAACTTGACTGGATCTGGTGAAGATTTATTGGGAATTAATTCAATAATTGTTCTTCTGTCATTAGATATAGGTATATCATATGATAAAGCTATATTTAAAAGGACTTTTTTATTAGTTAATTGATTTCTAAACTCATTATTTAAACTATTTCTAATACATTTTGTCATATAAGTATAGAATAAAACTTTTTTCTTTTCTTTATATGATTTAATGGCATTGAAAAGACCTAGATAGGCTATTTGAATTAAATCATCTAGTTCGTATCCAAGTTCTTTACCTTTAATTTCATATTCTTTACAAATATTAAAGACAATAGGTTTATATTTTAAAAATAAATAATCATAGTTATCGGTACTATCATTTACCATATATAAAAGTTCATTATCATCAAGTTCTTTATACATATAACTACCTACTTTCTAATCATTTCATATATCAAAATACCGGCTGCAACGGATGCATTTAAACTATTAATCTTCCCATTCATAGGAATTCTGGCTATAAAATCACAAGATTCTTTAACAAGTCTTGATATTCCAAAGCCTTCACTTCCTATTACTAAAACAGATTTCTTAGGAAATTCAAGAGTTCGATAATCCTCTCCATCCATATCTGTTCCAACTATAAAGAAACCTTCATTTTTTAACTTTTTAATCGTTTGATTTAAGTTAACAACTCTTGCTATTTTTACATTATATAAGGCTCCAACACTTGTTTTCATAACCGTTTCATTAACAGACACACTTCTATTTATGGGTAAAATTATCCCATCTATCCCACTTGCTTCAACCGTTCTAATGATGGCTCCTAGATTATGAGGGTCTTCTAAGTGGTCTAAGATAACAAGTTTATCCGAACTTTTTATTAATTCATCTAAATCTATATATTCAAAGTCTTTAACTTCAAGAATTACTCCTTGATGGTTATTATGAACTAGTTTATCAAGGTCCATCTTTTCTTTATAAGTTATAGGAATTTTATATTTATTAATTAATTTTAAGATATTTTGTTCATTAAAACTTGAACTAACAATAGCTCTTTTAATATCTTTTTTATTTTCAAAATTATTTAATATTTCTTTAACATTATTACGACCACTTACTAACATATTTTTCACTCGATAATTTCTTTAATTATCTCTTCTATCCTTTCTATATTATTTTCAAGTTTCAAGAAACCTATTAAGGCTTCAAAGGAAGTTGCATCATGGTATTCAATTATACTGCAACTTTTGGGATGAGTATTTACTTTGGTATTTCTTGCTCTTTTTATTATTTCAAGTTCTATGTTATTAAAGAAATCCTTATTAATTAATTCTTTTAATATCCTTGCTTGACTTTTCGCACTTACAAAGTCTAATGATTGTTCTTGTAAGTCTTTAACATGAGCAATTTTCTTTTTAATTAAGTATTCTCTTATATAACTTTCATAGACTGAGTCTCCAAGATAAGCTAAGGCTAAAGAGTTTACTTCTAAAGTATTCATTTAGTCTCGATCACTTCCTCTGGCAATTATAATTAATCTTAATATTTGAAGTAAGGTTGAAACAACAGATGCAACATAAGTCATGGCAGCTGCTCTTAGCATTTTTTTACTTCCTTCTTGTTCTTCTTTTTCAATTAAGGCTTCTTGTTTTAAAAATTCGGCTGCTCTTCGTGATGCATCAAATTCAACAGGAAGAGTTACTAATTGGAATACTAAGATTGCAAGTTCTAAAATAATTCCAACCCAGAATAACTCAATCATTCCAAATATTAAACCAACCATAAGAGCAATGTAACCGGCTTTCGTTGAGATATTTACAATGGGTAGAATGGCTGCTCTTAGTCTTAAGAAGAAATATCCTTCTTTATCTTGCACGGCATGGCCACATTCATGAGCGGCAACGGAGGCAGCAGCAACAGTTGCTCCATGAAAAATATCCGTTGATAACCTGACAACTTTTCTAGTTGGATCGTAGTGATCTGTTAATTCACCTCTTGTTTCAACGATATCAACATCATTAAGGCCATTACTATCAAGAATTTTTCTCGCAACTTCAAAGCCTTCCATCCTTGATTTTGATTTAATTTTCTTATACTTACTATAAGATGTTGACACAAATATTTGAGCAACTATGGTTATTACTAAACCAATTAAGACTAATACATATGTTGGATCAAAATAATAATAAAACATTTAATCATCTCCTATATTTTTTCTATTTTAGTTCCATCTCTTGTATCTAATATTTTATATCCTAATTCTAAAATTTGATCTCTTACTTTATCTGCTTCAGGATATTTTTTTTCTTGCTTATATTTATCTCTTAAGTTAACAAGTTCCTTAACTTCACTTGGTATCTCCAAATCTTCTACAACATCTAAATCAAGTGATAAAACTTTATCAAAACTTTTTATTAACTCTCTTTTAGTATAATCATCTATATCACTTTTTATAACATCATATAAAACTGTTAAAGCAAGCGAAGTATTTAAATTATTACTTAAAGCATCTTTAAATTTATTATCAAATTCTTGAAAAGATTTTTTATCTAAAGTCCCATCTTTACTTAAAGAATTTATTTTATTTTTTAATTTTAAGTAAGTATTCTCGGCTTGGTCTAAGGCATCATATGTAAATTCAAGAGGTTTTTGATAATGACTATTTAAAACCATATATCTATAACTTAAAGGATTATAACCTTTAGATTTTAATAAAGATACGGTTAAGAAATCTCCACTTGATTTACTCATCTTACCATTTTTATCATTTAAATGTTCAACATGGAACCAATAATTACACCATTTATGTCCTAAATAAGATTCACTTTGAGCAATTTCATTTGTATGATGAGGAAAAATATTATCTACTCCTCCACAGTGAATATCTAAGTATTCTCCTAAGTATTTCATAGAAATTCCGGAACATTCAATGTGCCAACCAGGGTAACCCAAGCCCCAAGGAGATTCCCATTTTAATTCTTGGTCTTGGAATTTTGATTTTGTAAACCATAAAACAAAGTCTGTTTTATTTCTTTTACTTGCGTCTTCCAAAACATCATCTCTTACACCAACCATTAACTCATCTTCTTTATGATTAGTTAAAACATAGTAATCTTTTAGTTTAGATGTATCAAAGTAAACATTACCTCCAGATAGATATGCATAGCCTGTTTCAAGTAACTTAGTAATTATTTTAATGTATTCAGCAATTTCAGTTGTTGCAGGTACTACAATCTCAGGTTTCTTGATATTTAAATTCTTACAATCTTGAAAGAATGCATCAGTATAGAATTTGGCTATATCTAAAACACTTTTTTTCTCTCGGATAGCACCTTTAACCATCTTATCTTCACCAGTATCAGCATCACTTGTTAAATGTCCAACATCGGTTATATTCATAACTCTTTTAACATGATAACCTAAATAATTTAAAGCTTTTTCAAGTAAATCTTCTTCAATATAACTTCTTAAGTTTCCAATATGGGCATAATGATAAACAGTGGGTCCACAAGTATACATCTTAACCTCATTTCCGTGATTAGGATGAAACTCATCAATTGTTCTCGTTAAAGTATTATAAAATTTCATAACTACCTCCTTTAATATTGATATAGTATATTATATATTTTTTTAAACAAAATGACAAGATATTCTTGCCATTTCACGAAAACTTCATAAATTTATCTAAATTTAACCCCATATGTTTTAACCATATCTTTTTCTTCTAGAAATCCACATCCAACTAAGATACGCCCATTTTTATTAGGAACACCAAGACTTGTTGCATGATTTGAATAGTAATCTGGATTAGTAATAGTATCTACTTTAGAAAACTCTATGTTTTGATATTCAATCTTTCTTAAAGCAAGTTCCATGATAATCGCTCTTCTTAAATCAATATAGAAACGTCCATCTTTTTCTTTAATACAATATTTCCAAATTTTGTCATTAACTGCCCAGTTAGGATAATTGTTATAATAATAAGATTTACTTGATGCAAAAGGTCCTACATAAACTATAATATCTTGATCTTTAGTATGAGCGACTTGATTTAGACTATCCGCAATCATCATTGGTAACTCTCTATCGATACAATCGGCACTACAATGGGCGAAGGCTAAGGTTTTTGATTTTCTATCTTGCATAATTATAACTGGACAATCAGCACTTGGAAACCCCATCATAACTCCAGTTAACCCTTTTTTCATAACCATAATATCAACATTATAATCATAATCCCATAAGTCAACATCATCTCTATACACTTCAGGACAATAATTTAAAACAACATATTTTCCATCAGGATATTTATCTCTTTCATTTGGACCCTTAACAACCGGTATCATCATCTTTCTACCATCAAACCCGTATTCTTGTCCTAACCTCATTCTTCTTTCTATTAAATCTTTCTTTATCTCATCCCTACTCATCCCTTCAGGATAAAACCTCTTTTGAGCCGAAATTGGCCCATTACTTATATTACTTTGTAATATAACTACTTCTTCCATATAACCCCCATTATATTTATTTACTTATTTTTACTATGTTCTTTAATTTCAACACTTTTTATATAATCAAATACTTTAGAAACATTTAATTCATCTTCTAAGTTTATCTCACCTAACGTAATTATTTCTTCTTTTTCTAAAGCTTTTAAACAAAGAACAATTGTTTTTAATAATTCTTTAAAATAACTATTTTCTAAAGTATTTATATCTAAAGTATCTTTATTCTTATAAACTTCAATTAGATAAATATATGATAAATCCACTTCGGCTGTTCTTTTCTCCATGGCACTATAAGAATTTTGTTGTTTATAAAATAATCCCGTAAGTTGTTCGACATAAGCCATGTTAAATTCTTCATTAACATTATTTTTTAAATCAACTAAATATTTTTCTTTAAGTCTACTTATATAACCTAATATATCAGTTCGATAATCTAAATTAAAGGTTTTAATAACTTCTATTTCATTTAAAATGGAAATTAAACCTTCAACTGTTATACTTCCTTGTTTTAAAGTTTCATAATTTTTTTCTAATTCCTTAGCTAATTCTTTACTTTCTAAAGTACTTAATTCATATTCTATTTTTTCCATTAATGATAATCTTATATCTTGTCTAATACTTCTTTCTTTTACTTTAATAGGTCCATTTTTTTGAGACAATTCTAGAATCTTTTCTTGATAAGCCATTTTCTTCTTTCTATTAGTACCAAATAATCCTTTAAACATATTTTGATAAGCCATTGCTTCTTCTAAAGTTGCTTCTTTTTCAGAAACTAGTGCTATTTTTATTTGACTTGCTCCCGGATAATTAATTCTAGAACTAGCCGAAACTTTATAATCCGAAGTTGATTCTTTAGGATAATCTTCAACTTCTAAGTAATAATCAAAGTCAATATTTTCATCTGATAAAATAGGAAAAATTGCTCTTGATAGTAATTCTCTTGCTACCATTCCATTTTCTTTTGTATAAATAATTGGTAACACCACTGACTCAACATTTAATTTACTTAATTCTTTATTATCAAATAAGTTTGAAAATATAGATATTATATCTGTTCTTGTTACTAAACGTGATTCAATAATAGCATTTAAATAACTTGATAATATCATTTTTTCTTGATCTGTAAAATCTTCTTTATAAACTAACTTTCTTTGTAAATAATTATAACTTGCAATTAACTTTTCTTGCGAAGAATTCTTTTTACCTAAAAGTACTAAATTGCCTTTATAATATTTCTTAGTAGTATCAAAACTTTCCATGCCACACCTCTTTCACACCAAACAATTATATCACATTTAAAGAAAAAAAGCAAATTCATGCTTTAATTTTACACTTGTTACTAATCATTTTCATATTAACTATTAAATTTAAAATTACACTTGCATCATTTAATTTATTAAAGTCAACCATTACTATTTCTTTTTCAATTAATTCTTCTTCCTGCATCTCTATAAGACAAGAGATAAGTAAGGTTTGAAATTCTTTATCCATGAAATAAGTATTATTTAATAATTCTAAATTAATGGAATTTCTTTCAACATAAAGTTCAAATAGATAAATATAAGCCCAGATTTTTAAACAGTTTCTTATTTCTAAATAAGTATAATTATCTTGTCCATTTAATAAAAGAATAATATTTTCTTCAATTTCTTCTAAGTTTAAAATAGATTCATCTATGTTATTTTTAAAGTTATTTAAATACTGCTCTTTAATATTACTAGCATATTCTATTATATTATTTGCACATTTCTTATCTAGTTTAATACTTGCATCAATTCTTCCTAAAAATAAAGCTAATTCTTGAAGGGTTATATTAGAACTCAATAATTTATCATAATCCATTTTTAAAGTTTGATATAACAGATTATTTTCAAGTCTTAAAATATTTAATTTATAATCTATTTCAATCATTAAGGAATTAATTGTCTTAGGTTTAGGGTACTCTTTTTTTACTATTTCTTCACGTTTAACCTCTTTATTAAAGATATTTTTATTATGAAGTTCTTCTAGTTTTTGTCCAAATTTTCTTTCTTTAGCCATGCTATGACCTAGAAAGGTTTTAAATTGATTTTCATATTCAATTACTTCATTTTTATCAGCAACCCCTTTGTCATAGACTATAACCTCTAATTTTTCTAAAGATGAAATTGGAGTAAATATAAAATTACAATTGGCAATAATATCAAATATAGCTAAATGTTCTTTTGAAGTTTGCTTTTCTAATTGATACTCTTGATAAATTTTACCAATAGGAAACCATCTTTTAGTATGTAATTCTTCTATATAAGTATTGCCATCATCACCTTTTACTAGTTCTCCAATGATAGTTAATCGCTTTGCTTCTTTTACACTTTCTTTAATTTTTGCTTTAAAAAATTGATTTAAAAGTTTTATGAATTCTTCATACTCTACTTTCTTAGAACAATCTCTAACTAATGAATCTAAAATAGCAATTATTTTTTCTCTGATCCTATCACTTATTTCAATTCCTGAAAGGAAATTTAAATCATAATTTCTTTTCCATCTCCTAGCTATTTCAGAAGATATTTTCTTCTTTGAAAGAATAGAAAATACAACTAAATCACCTTTATAATATATCTTTTGATCGTCCATAACATCACCATTTCTATTTTTTTAATTTTTTAACTTTATCTTTTTTAAATCTTAATTCTTTTATTAACTTAATTATATTTTGAATAGATATTTCTTGATTTAAATCAATCATAATATTATCTTCAATTTTATCTTCATATTCTAAATCATATAAAGATGACATAACTCTTTCTAAATAAATACTTTTAAAATAACTATTTTCTAAATAATTTAAATTTGGATTATCTTTAACATATACTTCATATAGATATAAATATGCTAATATATTTAAAATCTCATTTTCATCTTCTATGGAAAACTTTTGACTTAATATTGCTTCCGTTATACTATCTAAAGTTGATAAAGGTATAATTGTTATAAATCTTTCTTCTTTAAAATTATTTTCATATTGATTTTTTATTTCATTTAGATATTCTAAAATATTTGTAGGATTTTTCTCTGTACAATAAATTATCATTTCTAAGTTTATTTTAAATTGTTCTAAAGTAGTTGTAGTCAAAGGTGTTAAAGTCAAAACATCTTGATTTCCTTTTATAATATTAAATTTCTTTAATTGCTCTTGATAGATGTCAGGATTAGATATTCTAATTTGTTTTAATAATAGCATAATTGATGCAATTAAAGAACTCTCTTTACTTTCTTTTTTTAATTCTCTCTTAACCTCTTGAATTGGCATTCTTATATCGCTTTCTACTTCATCACATAATGTTAATTTAAATTTCTTTTTTATAATATTAAGTTTATTTAATCGTTCAAGTTTAGAAATAAATAATGGTACTTTTAATAATCCTTTATGGTCATTTAAATATTTATTGACTTCTTTTTTACTTACTTTACTAATATCTACTGCATTTAAGCAAGAATGTATCTCTTCTATTTTAGGATTATAAATTTTAGTAATATAATGAAGGAAATATCGATATTTCTCACGAGGACCATATCTATCTTTTTTACATTTTATAGTATAAATATTCTTGAAATTACTAGGTTTTATAATTGGAAAAACTAAACCTGATATTATTTCTTTAGCATATAATTGATTTTCATTATCTTCAAAAAGTTCAAAGATAATTTCAATTGGCTTTGAAAAATCTAAATAATACTCACAGCGGGATACTCTCGTAAAACAATTATTAAAATATTCTATTATTTCTTTATCTTTTACTATAAACTTGTCTTTTTTCATTTTTAGTATATAATTATTTAATTTCCAATAAATATCTTGTATTCTTATAAAATCAAATGATGCCATAGTAATCATACCACTTCCTATATCTCTGCTTCCTATTTCGGAAGTACCCGATTTTATTACATCATTGGTTTTACCTAAATATCCTTTATAATATATCTTTTGATTGTCCATAACCATTCACCCACTTAAGTTTTTATTATAGCAAATGGCAATTTAAAAAGCAAGAAAAACTTTCTTATTTTTAAGGCTTTTAGTCTGGACATTTTTTAATATGCTCTGGACATTTCAAAATGTCCTAAAAGTTAAAAAAAGGGCTCTACAATTTCTAGTGGGGTGCCCAATTGGCTTCAAATCCATATAAAATAAGGGAAAAATTAAGATTTTTAGT
>CANRHS010000033.1 GCA_947630495.1 uncultured Bacilli bacterium
CTACTAATCTAAATTTAAGAAGTTCTGGTTTTATTCTTTCAGTTCTACTTTCATTTCCTTCTCCAGTAGGTGCATCACCTTCATCAAGCAATATTTCATAGACTACATCTTTCTTATAACTATTCTTACCTTCTACTGTAAATTCAAAGTATTCTTCTGGATTATAAGTAATAGATGGCATTGCTTCTTTAATATTTATAGTATCTCCTTCTGTATACTTTAAGAATATATCTCCTGATATTATTAAAGTTTGATTACCTAAAGTCTTGGAATAAGTCCAAAGAGCATAGGCTCCTCCTAAGGTTAAAACTAAAACTAATATTGCAATTAAGGTTATAGTTACCTTTCTTTTGTTTAAATTTTTTACTTCATTCATAAATTAACTCCTCCTAAATAAGATAATTTTTGATATAATATATAACAAAAAATCATATTATTATTCTATCCTTATTTAATTAAATTATAATATGAAGTTAATAAATAGTCAACGGATATCCGTTTATTTGCCACGAATATTCGTTTATATTGACATTTATTTACATTTAAAAGATTAGATTTTAAAATTAATAGTTGATTATTTTTTGAAATATTTATAATATAAATTATTTAATAATTTGTAATATTAAAAATAATTTATTTAATAAACTTATATTAAATAAAGAAAATAGTCGAAAATCCGTGTATATTTTTTAATATTATTTGCTAGACTTTTCCATAAGTGAGGTAGTTTATATGTTATTTAAAGAGGCTGTTGCTGAAAGAATACTAGAATTATGCGAAAAATATAATTATACTATTAATAAACTTGCTGAAAGTTCTACTGTTCCTCCTTCTACTCTTAGAGGTATTGTTAATAGAGAGGTAGAAAATCCTAGTTCTTATGTAATATTTAGAATATGTAGAGCTTTAAATATTACTACTAAAGAATTTTTTGATTCACCTTTATTTGATGAAGAAAAGATAGTTAATTAAAAGAACCTAACTTGTTGTAGTTGGTTCTTCTTTTTTGTCTAGTTTACTCTCTAAGGTAAATTCTACTTTTAAATCTTTAGTTAATTTAGTTCCTTCAGGAATACTTTGAGAAGTTACATAGCCATTTCCTTTTATATTGTAAGGTATTTTTAAGTAAGAAAATAAAACTTCTATATCACTTCTTGAATAACCTATTAAATTAGGCATTAGGTAATTTTCTGAGTTAGTTATTAAGAATACTTTTGAATCACTTGTTAATTTAGCATTCTTGGGATATTGATCGGTTACTAAAGAGCCATCTCCTATTATTAAAGGAGTTATGTTATATTGTTGTAAATCATTTTTAACTGTTTCAATATCTTGATTTAAATAGTTTTTAATAGTTTGATTTTTATTATCTTTAGAATTTGAATCATTATAAATATTATAATATTTAGAAACATTTTTAACTATGTCTTTCATAGCATTTGAAAGTGGGGTTGCATATAACGATTTCTTAACTACTCCATAGATAATTATCTTAGGATCATCTTTTGGGAATAAGATAGATACACTTCTGTTTACATCTGCAGCACCTGTTAAGTAACCTTTTCCATTGGTACTTGCTATTTGGGCTGTTCCGGTTTTTCCAATTAAATCAAAACCATCAATTGCATAAGCATGTCCTGCTCCATCAGGATCATTTATCGTATGCCACATTAGATTTTTCATATATTCAACTGTTTTAGCACTGGCAACAACTCCTAGTGACTCTCGTTCATTTTCTTTAACTGTCCCGTCACTTGCAACCGTTTTCTTGACAATATAAGGATTTAATAATTCTCCATCATTAGCAATTGTTGTTAAGGCTTTAATATGTTGAAGAGGGGTAGTTGTAATACCTTGACCAAAAGCAGCATTGAAAACTTCAGTTTCATACCTAAA
Source organism: uncultured Bacilli bacterium (assembly GCA_947630495.1). Lineage (GTDB taxonomy): Bacteria > Bacillota_I > Bacilli_A > RF39 > UBA660 > RUG591. The sequence continues at coordinate 1,897 of CANRHS010000033.1, forward strand.
ATCAATTTTACCACTGGCTTCATTTTTAAGACTTACGCCTACTTTTTGACCAAATCCTAATTTTTTAAAATATTCTTTTAATTTATCAGCACTTAGATATTTATTCATAATATTAACAACACCTGTATTACTTGAATAAATAAATCCTTGATCAAATGTTATCCAACCCCATCCGACACGATTCCAGTCCCTTATAACTGTTTTATCTTTTGTTGTAAAGGAACCTGATTGATATGTGTCATTTCCTTTGTAAACTCCAGCCTCAAGTGCTGCCATATAAGTATAAATTTTCATAGTACTACCAGGTTCAAAGGCAACACTGGAATTAGGATCTAAGTAATTTGTTATATTTCTAATATTGGGGTCAAAACTAGGATTACTTCCATATCCTAAGATTGCCCCAGTTTTAGCATCTGCAACAATGATATCAATTTCATCAAAAGTAAAATCAGTAACCGCTTTATTAATCGCTTCTTCAACAAAGAATTGAACATTATTATCAATCGTTAAATAAACATCTGTCCCATCTTGTTTTTCTTCCGTTAATTCTTTAGTTCCTGCTATCTTATAACCTCTTAAATCTTTTTGATAAACAGTTTTACCATTTACTCCCGTTAACTCTTTATCAAAATATTTTTCAATTCCAAGTTCTCCTTTTAGATTACCATTTTCATCTTCTTTAGCATAACCAATTAAATAAGATAAAAATTGCCCATAAGGATAATATCTTTTAGTTGTTTCTATAAAATCTAGTCCTGGTAAATTAGTCGCTTTAATCGTATCTTTCTCAAGTTCTGTTAAACCTCTTCCCTTTATTCCAAATTCTGTTTGATAAACTCCTTCTTTTTTTAAATAACCTAAAACTGTATCATAATCCATATCTAATAGTTTAGATAAAACTAAAGCTGTATTTTCTTTATCTACTACATGTTGTGGTTTATCAGCATCCGTTGTTCTTTTAGGATCAAGATAAGCAATTAAGGTATAACTTGCAACATCTTGAGCCAAGATATTACCTGAATTATCGAATATTGTTCCTCGATTAGCCTTTAAAATCGTTGTTTTTGTTGTTCTTCTTGATGCTAATTCTTGAATATTAATATTATCAACTTCTGCTGATACGGCTATAAAAGAAACTCTTCCAATTAAAATAAGAAAACAAAAAAGAGCAACTATCAAAATTAAATTACTAATCTTTACTTTACCTTCTTTTTTCATAGTTCCTCCTTATTTTCATTTTAAATTAAATTAAGTGAAATATCAAGTAATTAGACATTAATCAACATTTTTTATATTATCATTATTATAAGCTAATCCTTCATCTCTAATTACTTTTTGAATATTCTCTAAACTAGCAAGTTCATTTATTTTCATTTGTAAACTCTCATTTTGTTTTTCTTGACTCTTAATTTCTTTCTTAATCTTTTCAACTTCATAGTTTACTTCTGATAAAGTTGATTTACCAAAGACAATTATAAGAGGTGCTAAAGATACTAAGAAAATAGCAATTACATATAATAATTTTTCAAAATGAGATACCTTATCACTTTTCTTTTTATTCTTTTTCATGTTTTTATCTTATCCTTTCAATTACTCGAAGTTTACTTGAACGACTTCTTGAGTTTTCTTTTAATTCAGCGTCCCCCGGAGTTATTACTTTTGAATTAACTAACCTAAATTTAGGTTTATAAGAATCTGGTATATCTGGTAATCCTTTAACTAAAGGATCAAGTTCCGTCATTTCCTTGAATAGTTTTTTGGTAATTCTATCTTCTAAGGAATGAAAAGTAATTACAACAAGTCTACCATTTATATCTAAGAGGTCTAGTGCTTTTCTAAGACTTTCCTCTAATATTTCAATTTCGTGATTTACTTCAATTCGAATTGCTTGAAATGTTTTCCGAGCTGGATTCTTGTCAATTGTTTTCTTAACTGGCATACTACGTCTTACAATATCAACTAACTGGAATGTAGTCTCAATTGGCTTTTTAGTTCTTTCCTGAACAATATTCTTGGCTATACTTTTAGCATATTTCTCTTCCCCATAAGTAAATATTATTCTTGCTAAATCATCTTCACTATAAGTATTAACAACATCATATGCAGAAAAATCACTATCTAAATCCATTCGCATATCAAGTCGTGCCTCTTTAAGATAACTAAACCCACGATTTTTTTCATCAAGTTGTGGTGAAGAAACCCCTAAATCAAATAAAATGCCGTTTACTTTAAAAACCCCCAGTTGTTCTAATTGTTCTTTCATATATAAGAAGTTACTCTTAATGATTTTAAAATTAGAACCGATTTTATTAAGTTTTTCAAAGCTATAATTAATAGCATTAATATCTTGGTCAAAGGCGAATAGAAAACCCCTTTTTACTCGCGTTAATATTTCACCACTATGTCCAGCATATCCTAAGGTTGCATCAACATAAGTTCCCTCCTCTTGCAAATTAAGAGCATCGATTGCTTCTTTTAACATAACACTATAATGCATATTGCCTCCTAATTAGACCCGAATAGGTCACTTGAAATTGAAGATAAATCATCAAAATTGTCAGTCATGAATTTATCCCAAGCATCACTACTCCAAAGTTCAACCCGATTTAAAACGCCTACTAAAACTACTTCTTTAGAAAAGTTCGCATATTCCTTTAAGTAGCTTGGAATAATAATCCGACCTTGTTTATCAAATTCCAAAGTATTGGCACCAGAAAGCAAAAATCTTGTAAAGTTTCTTGATTCTTTTTCCGTAAAAGATAAAGTTTGAAGTTTCTCTGTCAATTTATTCCAAGCATCTTCGGAATAGATAAATAAAGAACCATCAAGTCCCCTTGTTAAAATTATTTTATTCCCAAGTTCTTCTCTAAATTTACTAGGAATAACAATTCTTCCTTTAGCATCTAAACTATTTCGATACTCACCCATTAACATAAACTTCACCACTTTTCCCCACTTTATGCCTAACTTCAATTATAATTATAGTTAATATCTTCTATTTTGTAAATATTTTTTTTAATTTTTTTAATAATTTTACATAAAAAATGTAAATATATACATAATATTTACGAAAGGATGAAAATATGGATGATATAAAAATAAGAGATTATATTATTAATAACTTTAAAGATGATGATACTGATACTATTAAAAGAGCAATTGTTGAAAGTATCGAAGAACAAGACGAAGTAACTTTACCTGGTATGGGAGTTTTCTTTGAAATTATTTGGCAAGATTCAAGTGATGAAGAAAGAGACAAGATGTTAGAAAAATTAAAAAATAGATTTCATAGAAAAAAAGATTAATGTATCAAACCTATTAATCTTACATATAATAATTATTGATATATCACTACTTGACATCATCATCAATTTGTGATATATTATTATCGACTTGAGGGAATTGAGATGACCTTCCATTACTGGAAGTCGAACTCATACCCTCTTGTTTTATTTTATAAAAAAGTTCATTATCAACTTTTATCATTTTCTTGGAGTAAGCCACTCTTGTACCATCTTGTAATATAGCAATCGACAATGTCAATTTATAAGTTTGATTGCCATCATAGAACAAAACTTCTCTTGTATTAAAATTTGCTATTTTTTGTTCAACATGCCTGTTATTTACATCAGATCTAACATTTATATAGTTAGAATTTTTCAATAATTCCTCAATATTTTCGTTTATTCTATTATTAATTTCTTTAATATTATTCAAATTTTTATTTCTTGGATATCTTTTAAATAACTCATTATACATATCTTTTTTTGGTAATCTATTTACAATTTTTACTTCCAAACCATCATTAAGTTTTATTTTTTTACCAACTAATAAACCATAAATCTCTCTTTGATTCATTTTGGTACCATCTTTTTTTAAAAATAAATTATTTTCTGTTCTTACATAAGTTGTTCCATCTTTCAATGTTTTAGTACTATACTTAATATTATTTAAATTATTATTCTCTGTTCTATAAGCATTTCTAAATTTTACTTCTAACTCTTTTAAGAAATACTTTTCTTTATAATTAAAAGTAATTTTATTTCTTAAAGATATAATAATATTATATATTCTTTTAGATATACTGGGACAGTCTAAAGATAAAGTATTAATAAATTCTTTATTTCCAAGAAATTTTTCAGTAATATTTGCTAGAACTTCACTTGCATCATCTATTTTATAAGAATTATATTCATTATGTTTATTTACATAATCTAATACTAATTTTTTTAATTCTTTAGTTTCTATAGCATGAGTAAGTTCATGAATAATAGTAAAAACATGATTAAAATTAGGATTTATTCTTATTTCTATTTCTTGATTTTCAAGAGTTATAATCTTCCCTTTTAAAATATCACCATTAAAATTAGTAATGCTATCATCAAACAATATATTATAGTTTTTATCTCTAATAATTTTATTGCAAATTTCAATAGTATCTTTTATTTCATTTAAATCTTTATAATATTTATAAGCAGATTCTTTTAAATTAGTTATTTTTTCATTCATATTATGCCACATCCTTTATGTATTGAGATATATTATATACTAAAACAGAATCATTGACAATACTATTTAAGTAAAAATATTAAAAATTTTTATCACTCTAAACATTATATATTCTTCAATAGTTTTTGCATCAAAATATTGCCAGATTTTAATTAACATACTATGATTGACTTTCTTAAATAATAATGATATATTATTGTTGTAAAAGGAACCAGCTGCGTGGCTAAAGCCCGTACCTTGTTCTTTTTTTGCTGATGTATCATTTGTGACATTTGACATTTCATGAATGTTATGATATATTATCTATTGTTAAAGACCCATATCTGGCGCCATTTATATGGAAGAGCCACCAAACTTGGGTCTTTTTCTTTATTGACAAACAATTAATTATTTGATATGATATCACCTCGTTGGAGGATATTTATGAATAATGAAGATGATGCTAAATTATTACTTGAATATATGATTTTAAATGGATTTAGTCCTAGAAGTTATCATAATATATTAGAATTAAATCAAACTGTAAATAATTCTTTATCTAAATATTTAAAAGATTATAAACAATTTTTATTATCCACGAAAGTTAATTATCAAGAATTACTAGAACATAATATTAAAGGAGCAAGAGGTTATTTAGATAGAAATGATGGAATCGTTATTCCTAAAAGTATCATGGGAGATGAATATTTTAAAACTATTAATCCCGAAGTATTAGATGGTAGTCGTGGTCGGTATAAGGAGCCTGATATCAATGACTTTTATTATGTTATTTCTAATGGTTATTATAGTAATGATCAATTATTAGATTTAATTAATACTTTTAAATATAATGTTTATGAAAGATTCTTTGGTTTAGTTGTTGATAGAAATTCTGATGATTATTATAAAGTATTAATATCTTTTAAATATTTGTTTGATTTTATAAAAAAAGAAATAGACGATAATTATGTTATGGAAAGTGATAAGATAAGTTCTTTAGATAAAGAAATTTATTTAATTAAAAAGAAATAAGATTTTTTATTGACATTAGTAATTGATTATAGTATATTATTGTCATAAGAACTTGCTGCGTGGCTATTGCCCGTACCTCGTTCTTTTTTTTATGCATTTTGGTTCTTAAAATTTGACAAAATGCATAAAATATGGTATAATCTACGTCGTATGGTGCATTATTCTAGTCAAACAAATGTATTGGAAGATGGGGCTAAAAATCCATCAATTGTGCATAATGATACTTTATATATAATGCTTTTCTTGCCCAAAGAAGGGTGTGTATATAATTTTAGATTTAAGGAGAAGTTATAATGGCATATAATATTATCCTTTTATCACTTCGTAAAAAATAAAGCATATGTCGTGAGTGGTTAACGGGATACTTAAAGTTGAAAGAAATACTGCAAAAGCGAATAAAGATACAATTTGTTTGCCAGGGAAAACCTCTAGAATGTTTGTGCTATAAGGATTGAAGTGCGGACTAAGTGGTGATCGAGTGATCAAGATTGGTAACACTTGATTGATTCTTTTAAATAGAAATAGCCTTAGGGTAACTTAAGGTAAGAATTAGAGAAATTCTACTCGACCTAAAGCCGTAAAATTAATTTATAGCATACCATTACAAAACCTTTAAAAGAATTAAGGAGCAAATATGAAGAAAAAAGATACCTGGATAGTAAAAGCCTTCTTGCTCACTTTTTTTATTACTTTAATAGTAAGTGGAGTCTCAAATACAATATCAAATTATTGTAATTTTTATATTTTATTACTAATTACAATTATAATTATCATTGTAGGTATTATCTTTGATATTATAGGAACGAGTGTCCTAACAGCAACAGAAGCAAACTTTCATGCAATGGCTGCTAGTAAAGTTAAAGGAAGTAAAGAAGGAATTAAATTAATTAAAAATAGTAGTAATATTGCAAGTATTTGTAATGATGTTGTTGGAGATATCTGCGGAATTGTCTCTGGTTCCATGGGAGCTATGATAGCAATTTTTCTAAGTAATGCATTAAAAATCAATATAACAATTATTGCCTTACTAATTTCTAGTCTTATTTCTAGTGTTACAGTTGGAGGTAAAGCCTTAGGTAAAAAGTATGCAACCAAGAACTCTGATAAAATAGTTGCAATTGTTGGAAAAATATTAAGTAAATTTAAAAGAACTGTTTGATTTAATTTTTCAAACAGTTTTCTTTTTTAAAAATTTCTATTTCTTAAGAATGGTGGAAAATCATATTCATTATCGCCTTCATCATCATCGTCATCATCCATGATGGTGATTTCTTTATTAGATTTTCCAGCTTGTTGATCATAGATTGTATTTTGTTTAACTGGCTTTTGTTTATTGAAACCAGTTGCTATAACCGTAACTATAACTTCGTCAGTTAAGTTTTCATTAATAACCGAACCAAATATTGTATTGATATCGTTATTAGATGCACTTCGAACAACTTCAGCAGCTTGCTCGGCTTCATATAAAGTTAAGTTAACGCCACCTGTTATATTGATAATTGCGTCGGTTGCTCCCGTAATTGAAGTTTCAAGAAGTGGTGATGAAACCGCTTGTTTAGCAGCTTCAATTGCACGATCCTCACCCATTCCAATTCCAATTCCAATAATTGCGTCACCTGATTTTTCCATAACCGCTTTAATGTCAGCAAAGTCAAGGTTAACAAGTCCAACAACGGCAATCAAATCGGAAATTGATTGAACACCACGACGTAAGACATTATCTACTTCTTTGAAGGCTTCAAGAAGTGGGGTTGATTTATCAATTATTTCTCTTAATCTATCATTTGGAATAACAATTAAGGTATCAACATGTTTCTTTAAGTCTTCAATGCCGGCCATTGCATTTTCCATTCTTCTCTTACCCTCGAATGTAAATGGTTTAGTGACAATTGCAACCGTTAAAGCTCCAAGTCCTTGAGCAATTTCTGCGATAATAGCTGCAGCTCCAGTTCCCGTTCCACCACCCATTCCACAGGTAATGAAAATCATATCAGCGCCCTTTAACGCTTCTTCAATCTCTTTCTTGGATTCAACAGCTGACTCACGCCCTACTTCAGGCTTTCCACCAGCTCCAAGCCCTTCAGTCAATTGTTTTCCAAGTTGGATTTTAACATCAGCCTTTGACTTTGATAAAACCTGATAATCCGTATTAGCAACTATAAATTCAACACCTTTAACACCTGTCTCAATCATTCGGTTAACGGCATTTCCACCACCGCCACCTACTCCAACAACTTTTATCTTGGCTAATTGATCCATTTCTAATCCACTAAGCATATTTTATCCTCCTAACTCTCTGTATATGATTTTAATTTATTAATTATATTACTATCTTTATCTACTTCTTTTTTCTTGGATGTAAGTTTCTCTATTTGTTCTTTATCAAGCATCGTATGTTTAATATCTCTAAAGTTAAGTTTATTATCATAATACTTAATAAAACCTAAACTTGCAGAATAAATATTACTTCGAACACCAAGGGTTATCATATTAGAAATTACTTTATCACAATCAAAAGTAATATCAAGTAAATAAGGAAATCCTGTCAAGTTTGTTATACCACCAGTTATAATTATATAACTTATTTCTCGATTTGTTAAGCGGTTTACTTCCAATTTGACATTTTTTATTATTTCAATTAATCTTGCTTCAACTATTTGACTTATTTCCAGTTGATTAATTTTAATCTCTTCCCCACTTTGATTAACAACTTCCACGATATCATTTTGATCAGCATATTTACTACTTGCAACGGCAAAGTTTTCTTTTAAAGAAGTTGCATATTTCCTATCAATTTTATAAACATAACTAATATCTTTATCAAGTTTACTACTTCCTTCAGGAATACTTGTTCCTCTTAAAAAGATACCTTTATTAAATATTCCAATCTCAGTTTTCCCATATCCTAAGTTAATAACTGCTCCAAGTTTAGAGTCTGTTTCATGATTTTTACTTTCAAAGTAATCTCCAACTATTCCATAGTTAACATCAATTACTTCAAGTCCCGCATCATGTAATAATTCTAAGTAAGCATATAAAGTATCTTTATCAATTGTTGAAACGGCTGCCCGAACTTCAAGTGTGTTAGTTTCTTGACCTTTTGGATCTGTAAGTTGTAAGCCATTATCAAGTTCAAAAACAATTGGTTCTAAATAAATAACTTCAACTTCATTTGGAATATTCTCCCGAACCGCTTTATTAATTACTTCCTTTATATGATTACCAGTTACTACTCCATTTACATTAACCTCAGCTGTTTCTATCGTTGATGCAGTTTCTGCCATTGGAAAATTAAGTAATACTTCTTTAATTTCAATTCCTAAGTATGAATTAATACTATTAATTCCTTCTTTTAAACTCTGAAGGGCTAACTCTTTATCTTTTATATAACCCTTTTTAATTCCTTTACTTTTTATATTAGTAGATGCTAATACATAAAACTTATCATTATTCTTCATAGAAACAACAATTTTAATAGTATTACTACCTAAATCTATACTTGTATAAATCACTCTAACACCTACCTTACAATATAATTATACATTATTATCTCTATCTTTTCAAGAAAAAGTGTAAAAAAAAATTAATGTAATTATAGAAAATTGCATCTAAATCTAATAAAATTAATAATAAATATTGCAAATAAAGCAAATTTATCTTTAAATTTATAGACAATATATTCGTCAAGTGCAACTATTTTATCAATAGTTGATACAACCCAACTTTCTAAATATTCTGGTTTTATACTTCCAAGTGGAAACATATGACTAATAATAATATTTTTTTCTTTCATATTAAGGTCATATTCAAAACTTGCATTATTTAATGCTAAAATTGGATGAATTCTTGGTTTTTCTAGTCCTTTCGAATCTAAATATTCTTCTTCATTAAAATAATCATGTAAAAGTGCCCCTCTTGTTGCAGATATATAATCAAGTTTTAATAATCTAGTAATTATATAAGTTCCTTTAGCTACTTTAATTGAATGAATATATCTTGTTAATCCATGATGATGATCATTTTTTAAAGATTGATATTTCTTGGTATTAATAATTGGATTTGCAATATTATCAAATGTTATCTTTTCCATATCCTCACCCTAAGGAATTATAACATACTTTATTTTAAATTGCAAACAAAAATGAAAAAAGTACTATCTCTAGTACTTGAAATCTCATGGTAGCGAGAGAGGGGGTCGAACCCACGACCTATCGGGTATGAACCGATTGCTCTAGCCAACTGAGCTATCTCGCCATCTGAAAACATATCAATGATACCATAAAATAATCAATTTGGCAAGAAAATTTAGCATTTTTCCTAAAAAAATTTTAAAGTTTTCATTTTCTAATTGACTACACCTACTTTTTATACTAGAATAGAGTTGGTGATAATATGAAAAAGATAATAGTTATAATAACAATCATTCTTATACTAACATCAACTGTTCTTACTTTAAATATTGTTAATTATTGTATCTTAACTAATAACATAGAATCTACTAAAGAAAGTATAAAACAAGTAAATAAGAAAGATACTGATAATCAAGAAAATTATAATAAATTAGAAAAAGAATACGAAGATTTAAAGAAAGAAAAAGATAATGATCTAAAGGAGTATGAAACATGGGAAAATCTCTTAAAAGTAATCAAAGAAAAATTATAGTTATTCTAATTGTTATATTAGTATTATTAATACCTATTAATATTTATTTATATCTCAATAATATTAGTTTAAAAAAAGAATATCAATCTTTAAATAAAGATTATCAAACTAATACTAAAGACTTTAAAAATGAAAGTAATAAAATAGATGAAATTAAAGATAAGTTAGATAAATTAAATAATTTAAGTAATGATACTAAAAAGATTAAGGAAGAGTTATTTAAAGATATTAAAATTTTAGAAGATAGTATTTTAAATAATAAATCAAATAGTAAAATTGCTTATCTAACTTTTGATGATGGTCCTTATTATAGTACTTATAAGTTTTTAGATGTCTTAGATCAATATAATGTTAAAGCAACGTTCTTTACAACTAGTATAAATGGTACTAATTGTTTTGATGATAATACAAAGAATTGTATGGCTCTTTATAAAGAATATGTAAAACGAGGACATACGATTGCTAATCATACTTATACCCATGGAATATTTAAAGGTTTATATAGTAGTATTGATAATTTTATAAATGCTGTTAAGAAACAGGAAGAAAAAGTTAAAACGGAAACTGATGGTTATATTACTAATATTGTAAGATTTCCAGGAGGAAGTGTTACAGCTGGCAGATTAAAAAGTGGAATTATTAAAGAACTTCAAAAGTTAAACTATGGCTATGTTGATTGGACCGCAGAAGATGGAGATGGTGGTAATTTAACTTCAAGAACTGCTGCTTGGAATAATTTTACTTCTACCATTAATGAGAAAATAGAAGTTGTCTTATTTCATGATTTTAATAAATATACTTTAGAAATACTACCTGATGCAATTAAATATCTTGAAGATAAAGGCTATATCTTACTTCCATTATTTTATGAAAGTAATATGATAAAAAAGAGTTAAAGGAGAATATATGAAAAAATATCTAAAAGAAATAATTATTATTTTATTACAAATACTATTATTTTATCTAGCCCCACTTTTAATGAATGCAGATACTGTAATTGGAATTATTTTGTTTTTACTACTTGCAACATTTACTCTAACTTTAGTTTTAAATATTATATCTTTATCAAAGATTAAATATTTTTACCCCTTGATAGTTTCTGTTATATTTATTCCTAGTATCTTTATTTATTATAATGAAAGTGCCATCATTCATACTCTTTGGTACTTTATAGATTCTTTATTTGGAATGATAATTGGAACTTGTATCTTTAAACTTAAAAATAGAACGAAATCTTAATCGTTCTACTTTTATTAATTACTTATATTTAATTTATAATAATTAAAATATTTTTGGAATAACAAATTACCATAATAATCAATTCCCCAAAATACTGACGAATTAAATACATAAAATTCATCATCATT
>CANRHS010000034.1 GCA_947630495.1 uncultured Bacilli bacterium
ACCAAAAGGAAATTGGAATAAATTTTCCCGCGTATGTTTGGAAAATTTTAAGACATTTTCAAAAACTATTGACAGAATTTTTTGCTTTGATTTTAAAATTTTATTTTAAAGTATCATCCATATCTCTTTTTTTCTTATTTTTAATAGAAATTAAGACTTCAAGTAACGTTACAAAAATTCCTATTCCAAAGAAAATAATTGCATAAGTTGTTAATAAACTACCTATTTTTTCTAAAATATCTTTAACTACTTCAGTTAATTCTTTAGTTATAACATTTAATTTATTAAGATTTATCATTTTAAATAAACCAATCTTTATTATATATAACATAACTCCAGTTAATAAACTTGTAAATCCTAGACTTTTAACTTTAATTAAGATAATTGATATAACTATAACCAAACACATACCAAGTAGTAGCATTGTTATTAATCTAATTAAATCTCCAACTCTTTGAAATAAATTAATAAAATTTTCTATTACATTAAAGACATTAACTCCTTTTTTATAAATATTAACTATTTCATTAATAAACTTTTCAATATCATTTAGTTTTACATTATATTCATCAATATACTTATTTATGTTTTTAGTTATTCTATTTTCAATTAACTCTTCATCATACTTAAATTTTTTATCCCCAAAGATACTTCCTATCATATTATCTATATCAGTTTTAACTTCCGTTTCTGTATAAATATTATTTAACATCTCTTTAGGTACATTTAACTTATCAAGATATTTTTCCATATTATCAAGAATCTTATTGTAAACAAGTTTATAGTAATTATTTTCATCAAACATTTTTCTAACATAAGTTTCATTAAAGATAGTAGTTTTAATAATTGATAATAAGACATAACAAACTAGTAAAATTGCTAATACAATTCCTAATAAATAACCAGCTATTGTTTTTCTTTTCATAAGCCTCCTAATTTTTTAAACAACCAATTGGAACAACATACACATTATCTTCTCTTTGATAAGCATAATTACCTACCGCAGTCAATACCATTAAAAATGATGGTTTATTCATCTTATCAGTATCTATCTTTTTACTTAATTTTATTAAATTTAAAGCCCCTTCATTAATTAATTTATCTCCACCTAACTTAATTTCTATAAGTCCATAAGAGCCATTTCTTAAATGAACAACGGCATCACATTCTAAATCACTAGCATCTCTATAATGATAAACTTGACCAAATATACTTTCTGCATATACTCTTAAATCTCTTATACATAATGTTTCAAATATTAATCCAAACGTGTTTAAATCTTTTATTAAGTCTTTTGGCCCAATTCCTAAAGTTGCAACTGCAATTGATGGGTCAACAAAATATCTAGTTTCAGATGTTCTAATAGCTGTTTTACTTCTTAAATTAGGATTCCAAGCAGGTGACTCCTCAATAACAAATAGTTTTTTTAGAGCATTTATATAAGATAAAACAGTGTCGTTATCTAATGAAAAGGAATCGTTATTTATTATATCATTTTTAATTGTTTCAATTGATGCTTGACTGCCAATATTTCTAGCATAACTTTTCATTAAATTTTTTACACGTTCAGGATTTCTATTTATATTATCAACTCTCGAAATATCAGAGTTTACTACTGCATCATAATAATCATAAGATCTATCTAAAGCAACTTCCTTATCTAGAAAAATACTTCTTGGCCAACCTCCTCTTGCACATAAATAGGCAATATCTTCTAATTCTAATTTATTAGTCCCACTTATTTTTGAACCTTTAAATAATTCTTCAAGACTTACAGAACCATTTGATTCTCCTGATTCATATAAAGTCATTGGGCGCATAGTTAACCATGCAAATCTTCCAGTACCGGTGTGTGTAATAGCATTAGTGTCGGCTGGAACTGCAGAACCCGTTAAAATAAATTGTCCTTCTTTGTTTCGATGATCAACTTCAAATCTAATAGCATCCCATAATTTTGGAGCAAGTTGCCACTCATCAATCAATCTTGGAGTTTTGCCCTCAAGTAATATACTTGGACTTATATCTGCTAACATTAAATTTTGTTCTTTTGCATTTGGCTCATCCATATATAAAACACTGCCAGAAATTTGTTCAGCCGTTGTAGTCTTTCCACAATTTCTAATTCCCTGGATTAAAACTGCACCTGTACCTTTTAATTTTCTTTGAAGTAAATTATCAATTATTCTCTTTTTATACTTTTCCATGAACTACCTCTTAAGTAATTAGTTTATAGCCATTTTATATTATTTCCCAATAACCTGTTTTATTTGAGCCAACACGTTCAATATAATTCTTATCCTTAAGAGACTTTATAATTTTGTTTACATATCTTTCACTTAACTTTGCTAACTTTACTAATTCTTCCGTTTTTATATTTTTATCATTTTTTATTAAATTTAAAATTAAGGTTTCAGCTTCTGTTAATTCAGTATCCACTTGGTTACTTTCAACGTTTTCAAGTAATTGTTTGTTGATAGGTATTGTTACAATTATAGTATGATCACTGATATAAAAAGCTTTTTTGCCATACTTTTCAACAATTAAAGGTATTCCATGTCCAGTTTGATCAATATAATCTAAGTCTCCAAATATTTTTAATAATTTTTTATTAACAGGTTTAGAAACTCCTGCATAAAAATCTTCTTTTGTAAGTGAAGATGGTAAACCTCCGTTAGATACAATTTCTATCCTATCATCAAAAATATAAACAGCAGGTGGTATTTCTTCTGCCCATTTAGTATGAACGCAGGCATTAATCCAAGCTTCTCTAAAACATTTAAAATCAAAATATTTTTCTTCTTGTCTTTGAATTCCCCCAACTTTTACCTTTGTCTCATTAATACTTTCCATATATTCTAAGACATTATTAATTGCTAATAATAAACATTTTCCACCATATTCCGTTCGCTTTAATATTACAGTCTTATCAGTTCCAGCAAAAGTTACTACTTTAATCGAAACATCATTAGAATCAGCTAATAACTCTGCCATATAATTATATTTATTATCATTAGTAAATAAACCTAAATTACTTTCAAATTTCTCATTATTAATTGCTATTTTATTAGCTAAATATAATCCCGTTAACATTACAAAAGTCAAATCTTGTTTATAAGCAACTTTATTTATAATGTAATCAGGCTCACCTTCTTTATTTATTAAGGCTTTTAACATTGTTGGAGTTAATTGTTTATCTTCATCAAATGACCTACTATAATATTTTCCAAAAGCTGAATATGGAGTGTTATTTCCTTTGGCAACTACTTTTATTACGTTTTTACCATCAAGTAACTCTAAAGAAATAGTTGGTATAACTTGAGGCTTTATACCTTCTGATATTTTTCTTGAGACATCTCTTAAAGTACTTTCATTAATATCTTTTTGTCCTATTACATCACCATTATTTTTAACTCCAAAATAAACTGTACCCTCACCATTTTTATTTAGCATTGATGATAAAGATATTACCCCCTCAATTACTTCACTTGTACTTTTTTTAAATTCAATTTTTTCAGATTCTAACCCTAAATTCATATGCATTTCTCCCTTTATTTTATTCTGCACTTTATTCTGCACTTTTTTTGATAATTATTGATTTTTATAATTATATTTTTTTTGCAAAAAGTCCATATTATTTAACTATAAATGTATCTCATTTAGCAAAATTTATTCTGCACTTTATTCTGCACTTTATTCTGCACTTTATTCTGCACTATGAAACAAATTTCTTACAAATTAATTATAACATGTTTATTAATTTTTTTCAAATAAAATAATTATTAATTGCAACTTTTACCATATACATTTCTTTTCTTAAAACTTAATACTTTCTTAATTAAATAACTTTGTAATAAAACAATTATAACTGAATAAACTCCCTTTAAGATTCCAAAATAAATTATTCCAAGTAAAACAATTATTCCATTAATAATAAAAGTTGAAAGATAAACATGAATAGAAAAGTATTTTTCAATTAATAAAGGAAGAACACTTACACCACCATTTGAAAAACCAAGTCGATAAACTAAACCTCCAGTCACTCCACAGACAATACCTGCTAATATTACTAATAAGATTACCCATACACCATCTACTTTAACACTAGGAATAAAACTAGTTAACTTAACTAAAATTGGATACATAAAAGTTGCTTCAACTGTTCCTAATGTTGTTTCTTTCTTTAAAGTAAAGAAACTAATAATTAACATTAAAACATTAACAATTAAAATAATAAGAGAAGGACTTAATTTTAATAAATGATTTAAAATAACGGCTACTCCTTGAGTTCCTCCTACTACTAACTTTAATGGTTTTAAAATTAAATTAAAATTTAGGGCTGCAACTAATAAAACTAATAATAAATAAATATATTTTTTTAATTTTTTCATAAATCACCTCAAAAAGAAAAGTAGTTTTGATACTACTTTAATTATTAACCTTATTTTTTAATTCACTTTTAATAAATTCATCTAAATCCCCATCTAAAACCTTATTAACATTTGCTGTTTCATAGTTAGTTCGATGATCTTTTACCATGGAATAAGGATGCATTACATAACTTCTTATTTGCGAACCAAATTCTATATTTAAATTTTCGCCCTTAACATCACTTAAAGTTTTAGCTTGATTTTCAATACTTAATTGTTTTAATTTACTCTTTAACATATTAAGAGCTTCTTCTCTATTTTGAATTTGACTTCTTTGATTTTGACATGCTACAACAATTTTAGTAGGTAAATGTGTTATCCGAACGGCACTATCAGTTGTGTTGATATGTTGCCCACCGGCTCCACTACTTCTATAGACATCGATTTTTAAATCTTTCTCTTGAATTTCAATATCTGAAACTTCTGTAAATTCAGGGGTTACATCAACTGATGCAAATGAGGTATGTCTTTTATTGTTAGCATCAAATGGTGATAATCTAACTAATCTGTGAACACCTTTTTCACATTTTAAATAACCATACGCATACATTCCTGTAACTTTCATCGAAGCACTTTTAATACCAGTTTCTTCACCTTCTAAATATGATATAACTTCATATTTAAAATTATGTCTTTCCATATACCTTTGGTACATCCTATATAACATACTTGCCCAGTCACATGCTTCCGTTCCACCGGCTCCCGCATGGATTTCTAAGATACAGTTATTCTTATCATACTCTGAATTTAATAAAGTAAACATTTCTAAATCTTTTAATTTATTAGTTAGAACAATTACATCTTTTTCTATTTCTTCTTGTATCTTACTATCATTTTCTAACTCTAAAATTTCTAATAACTCTAAATCATTCTCAAGTTGTTCTTTTATTTCTTTATTATTATGAACAATATCTTTTAAATTATTTAATTCATCCATTGTTTCTTGAACTTTATTTTTATCAAGCCAAAAGTTTGGATCTTTAGTTATCTCTTCTAACTCTTCAATTCTACCTTCTTTCTTAGAGATGTCAAAGTAACCTCCATAGTTCATCATGCTTCTCTTTAATATCCTTTAATTCTAATTTAATTTCATTTAATTCCATTTTTTTAATCCTTTCTGTATAATTTTTAAATTTCTTCTTATACTAATAATGACAATGATATTAAATCGTTGTCATTAGAGAACTTTTAACTTATTGCTTTTGCTTAAGTTAATTAGTTCTTTTTTTATTTTCTTTTTTCTTTGTATCTGTCTTTTTACTTGTATCTTTAGTTTCAGTTTTCTTTGGAGTTGTTTTCTTATTAGAAGTTTTCTTAACTTCTTCTTTTTTCTCTTCTTTAACTTTTTTCTTTTCTTCTATCTCTTTTGGTTCTACTTCATCATGAGTTTCATTAACAACCACTGCTTCTTCAACTACTTCTCCATTATCATCAACCATAACAACCTTAGTTCTTGCAATAAAATCATGTAAAGATATTCCATCTTTTCTAAATAGTATCATGATAAATGAAATAATATAGAAATACATAAA
Source organism: uncultured Bacilli bacterium (assembly GCA_947630495.1). Classification (GTDB taxonomy): domain Bacteria; phylum Bacillota_I; class Bacilli_A; order RF39; family UBA660; genus RUG591. The sequence goes on from CANRHS010000034.1 coordinate 5,960, forward strand.
GAAGTTAGCAACATAACTATCAACTGTTATATACATAGATTTAGTTAAAGTTAAAATCAAAACAATACTAATTATACTTGATAAAATAGAATCAATTATCAAAGCTCTTATTAAATAGTTATTCATTGTAAGTTTCTTCTCATCATTAATTGGTGCTATCTTAATTTTCATTATTCTTTTACCAACTGTTTGAGAATTCCAATAGTATGGTAAAATTACAAAATAACCAATATAAATAACAACTGTAATAATACTTGTAGCAAGACTTTCTTTACTTAAAGTATAATTGATGTCATTTACTTTTTCGATATAAGTTTCTTCATTAATTTTTTTATCAGTATAATCTTTTAAAGTATCAGTTAACTCAACACTTGCTGCCTCATACTTCTCACTTACTGGTATAAATCCTCCGATAATAACTCCAATACAGGCAATCATTAAAATATCAATTAAGTATGCAAATACTCTTTTATAACTTGCTGGTTTCATTCAATTCCTCCTTAAAATCATTTAACACTTTTATTATATCACATAATTTTTTAGTTTGATATACTTTTTCTTTAACTTGATTACTATTTTTTATTCCTTTTAAGTACCAAGCAATATGGTTTCTAATTTCTAAACAAGCAACTTTTTCATCTTTTATTTTACTTAAATAATCTAAATGTTTTAAACACATATCAACTTTTTCAATAGGTGTTGGTTTAGGTATAATTGTTCCATCTTTTAAATAGGCATTTATTTCTTTAATTAACCAAGGATTTCCTAAAACTCCTCGGCCTATCATGATTAAATCGCATCCTGTTTCATCAAGCATTTGTTTGGCTTTATAAATATCTGTGATATCTCCATTTCCAATTACCGGTATCTTAACACTTTCTTTAACTTTTTTAATTATGCTCCAATCGGCCTTGCCACTATAACCTTGACTTCTAGTTCTTGGGTGAATACAAATAGCACTGGCACCTGCTTCTTCACATATCCGAGCAACTTCTACAGCATTAATACTGTTTTGGTCCCATCCACTTCTAATTTTTACAGTAACAGGAACAGATACTGCCGAAACTACGGCTTCAACTATTTCTTTTATTTTCAAAGGATTTTTTAAAAGCGCGGCTCCTGCTTGAGCTCTTACAGCAACTTTAGGAACTGGACACCCCATATTGATATCAATCAATTTAATTTGGTATAAGTCTGTTAAAATCTTTGCTGCTTTAGCAATCGTTTTAGGATCAGAACCAAATATTTGAACTCCAACTGGTATTTTTAAATTATTTATTCCATTCAACATATCAAATGTCTTTTTATTACCTCTGACTATAGATTCAGTGCTTAATAATTCTGTAACTGCATACCCTACTCCCATTTCTTCACAAATTTTCATATAAGAAGGATTAGATATACCTGCCATCGGTGCTAAAACAGTTTTTCCATCTATATAAACATTACCTATATACATTTTCAATCACCACCCATATTATACTTAAAATAATAATAAAAGTAAATAAAAAAATAATACCTTTCTTTAATAGATTAGTGTTTTCTTCTACAATACATATTGAATACTAATTTTTCATAAAAGTTAACAAAAAAAATTAAAATTATTCGTCAAATAAATTGACAAAAAGAATTTATTTTAATATAATTAACTCATGAGATATAATCTAAATATAGTTAGGTGTTAACCTCCAAATACTTTAAAAAAAAATAATTTTAATAAAACTTTTTATATAGTTGAGGAGGTGAGTAATATGGGCAAACTATATATTTTAACAAAAATAAGTCCCGTATCATTGAGGTGGAGTACTTAACTCTTGCTTTCTTGATATTAGTTGTAATACTATTTACAATAATAGCTATTGCAATAATATTACTACGAAAATAGCACCTAACTTCACTTGAAGTTTTGGTGCTAAACCCAAAAAGTATTTTGGAGATAACACCTAACTGCACAGATTAGGTTATATCTCTTTTTTTATTTTATACAATATCCTCAAAAAATATGTATAAAATTCTTCTTTTTAAAGAATTATACATATTATACACTAAATTCTTTAAAAAGTCAATAAATTCAATTAGAGAATTATTTTTTATAAACTTTTAGATCCTCTACAATTATAATTTTATCAACTAATACTTATTTTTTCAAGTGTTTTTTTAATTTTTTTACTAAAAAATTAAAAAGAACCATTGCTAGTTCTTTTCTCTATTGATTTTCCTTATTTAAATAATGAATTATAAATTGCTTGGTCAACATAGATTAAATTTGGATTTGAAATATTGTTATATCTAGCAATTTCTTGATATTAGTTGTAATACTATTTACAATAATAACTATTGCAATAATATTACTACGAAAATAGCACCTAACTTCACTTTAAGTTTTGGTGCTACACCAAAGTATTTTGGAGATAACATCTAACTCACGAAATTAGGTTGTATCTCTTTTTTTATACAATATCATCAAAAATATGTATAAAATCCAATTAGAGAATTATTTTTACAAACTTTTAAATTCTCTACAAATATAATTGTAACAAATAACACTTATTTTTTCAAGTATTTTTTAATTTTTTTACTAAAAAATTAAAAAGAACCATTGCTGGCTCTTTTCTCTATTGATTTTCCTTATTTAAATAATGAATTATAAATTACTTGGTCAACATAGATTAAATCTGGATTTGGAATATTGTTATATCTAGCAATTTCTTGATATGGAACTTCCCAAGCTGTTGAAATTAACCATAATGTATCTCCCCAGATTACCTTGTAACTCTTTTGATTTTTATCAGTATTAATAGTTGTATTAGCAACCCATACTGTATAATCTACTTCTTTATTGGTGCTGCTGCTAGTAGTATTGCTTCCTGTTGAGTCTTTATCAGTTGTTGAACCATCGCTACTACTAGAACCTCCATCTTTATCTCCAGTCTCCTTATCAGTTTGTCCTGCATCAGGTTCCTTAGATTCTTCTTTCTCGTTGTCTCCACATCCTGTTGATAAGAATAGAATTCCACTAAATAAGCATAAAATCAATAGTACTTTGGCATTAATCTTTAAGAATTTCATAAAACCCTCCTTTATCATTAATCTCCTATGTACATCTTAATTTTAGCATATAAAAAGACAAATTTCTACAATTTAACACTTATTTGACATTAAAACTAAAAATTTCCAGAAAAAAAGAATTAAATTTTTAAAATTTAACCCTTTTCTGTTTATTTATATCATCAATTGTTATCTTACTATTATGAGGTACTGGTTTCCAAGATACTTTCTTAAATAAAGCAATATAAGTTGTATATCTACCAACTATATCAAAGATTGGCCATAATAAACTATTAAGGAATATTTTATGAATAGGCATCTTTTTAATTCTTTTCCTTTCTAAAAATAATATATACCATGGATCAATTATCTTTTCTATGTAAGCCCCAATTCGATAGAATAATCTAGCCCATACTCCAATTAAGAACGTTGTCCAAATAGCATTAACCCCAGTTGGAATTTGAATTTTAATACTAAAGAAATGTCTTAAAATCTGAGCTAAGTAAGTACCACCGGCAAAAAATTCTACACTATGAGCCCCAGTTGCATAAGCATTTAAAGAACGAAGAATTAAAACAACAAAAATCCATCTTGTTACATTAATAACATTTGTAGGTAATAAATGCATAAATGTATCAAACATTATAAATCTATCTTTTAAAGCAATTCCAATCTTTTTATACCAGGGATATTTCTTTTCCTCTTTATTCCATTTTACTTTAACAAACTTTCTTCCAAAGAAAATATTTCTAAATAATTTCCAGCCAGATTCTTGAAAGTTAATTAATAAACCCTTTGACCATCTTAATTTCTGATTATAAGCAACTTTATAATTAGGTGTCTGTTCATCATAAAATTCAGCATCATTTTGATAAGATATCCGGTATCCCTGACTAACAGCATCAGCAGTTAACCCTCTATCTTCAGTTAAAGATGTATAATGCCAGCCATTCTCAACTACTTCACTTGCAAATAAATATCCGGTTCCCTGAATATTTGTTGCAAGCCTTAAGAATGATCTTGCTCTATGATAAGTTCTGATAGTTCTTAACCAGTGAACAGCAAAACTCATCGTTATCCAGTTTTCATCGATATTTTTTATATTACGATATGATGTAATTATCTTTTCACCACTATCAAAAGCATCATTCATTTTAGAAATATAATCACGTTTTAATAAGTTATCAGCATCAAAGACAAAGTATCCTTCAAAAGATTGTCTTCCATAATCTTCTTCAATTCTATCAAACAAGTATTCTAAAGCAAAACCTTTAGTCTTATGCTCTTCATCAAATCTTTCATAGCAAATGCAACCCATATCACGAGCAATTTTGGCTGTCTTATCAGTGCAATTATCAGCAACTACAAAGATAGTTAATAAATCACTTGGATAATCTTGTTTATGAATACTGTCTATTAAGTTTCCAATTACCGTTTCTTCATTTCTAGCTGCAATTACAATTCCATATTTATGTTTCTTTTTAGCCGGTTTAAACTTTCTTGTAAAGAAGATTCCTATTACAAAGAATGCCCCTTGATAAACAACTAAAGCTGGTAATAACCATCCTATAAAATTATTTACATCTCTAAAAAAGGGATATAAACCTCCTAAAAATCTAACTATATTATCTAACAAATAAGTAATAAACCCCATTTTGTTCCCTCACTTCTACGTTTTTAATTATACCATACTAAATTCCAAAAGAAAAGAGTATTTCTACTCTTTGTCCTCGTCTTTATCTTCTTTATCTGTTACATCGCTTGCATCTACATCATTAGCTTCAAGTAATCTAATAATGTCATCTTTATTTAATTTTGAATAACCTTTAATTTCTTTTTCTTTAGCAAGTTCTCTTAACTCCTCTAAAGTCATATCTTCAAGGGTTGTATCTTCAGGTAATTCTTTATGTTCAACTAAATATTCAATTTGTTCTTTAGTTAAAGTTTCTCTTTCAAGTAAAGCATCCGCAATTAATTTAACTAAATCAGCATTTTCTTTTAATATTTCAGTTGCTTTCTTATAACATTCTCCAACTATCTTTCTAATTTCTTCATCTATTTCATGAGCAACAATATCAGAGAAGTTACGACTCTTATTATAATCCCTTCCAAGGAATACTCCTTCAGATTGATGTTCTAATTGAACAGGTCCAAGGTCACTCATACCATACTCTGTTACCATAGCTCTTGCAATCTTTGTTGCTTTTTCAAAGTCATTATGCGCACCCGTTGTAATTTCTCCAAAGTTTAACTCTTCAGAAACTCTTCCTCCAAGTAACCCAGTAATTTGTTCTAGCAATTCTTTCTTTGTTTGCGTATATTTTTCTTCCTTAGGAACCATCATGGCATATCCACCGGCATAACTTCTTGGAATAATTGTAACCTTTTGAACAACATTCGCAGAATTTAATTTTAATCCAAGAACAACATGTCCTGCTTCATGGAATGATACAAGTCTCTTTTCTTCATCTGTATACTTCTTACTCTTCTTAGCAGGTCCCATTAAAACTCTATCTGTTGCTTCATCTACTTCACTCATAGTAATTGCATCTTTATTTCTTCTTACCGCAAGTAAGGCTGCTTCATTAAGTAAGTTTTCAAGGTCAGCTCCTGAGAACCCTGGAGTTCTCTTAGCTAAGTTTCCTAAAGTTACATTTTTATCTAAAATCTTATTTCTAGCATGAACGGCAAGAATTTCTTCTCTTGCTTTAACATCTGGTAAGTTAACTGTTACTTGTCTATCAAATCTTCCTGGTCTAAGTAGTGCAGGGTCAAGAACATCTGCTCTATTGGTTGCAGCAATGATAATGATACCTTCATTTGCTCCAAATCCATCCATCTCTGTTAATAATTGGTTTAAAGTTTGTTCTCTTTCATCATGTCCTCCACCTAAACCAGTACCTCTTTGACGACCAACGGCATCAATTTCATCAATGAAGATTAAACAAGGTGCATTATGTTTAGCTTGACGGAACATATCACGAACACGACTAGCTCCAACACCTACGAATAATTCAACGAAATCAGAACCACTGATATAATAGAATGGCACATTAGCTTCTCCTGCAACGGCTCTTGCTAATAAGGTTTTACCAGTTCCTGGAGGTCCTACTAATAAAACTCCTTTAGGAATTCTTGCTCCAAGTTTTTGGAATCTCTTAGGATTCTTTAAGAAATCTATTAATTCTTTTAATTCTTCTTTCTCTTCTTTTAATCCTGCAACATCATTAAATGTTACTTTCTTACTACTATCATCAAGTTTTGCTCTACTCTTTCCAAAGTCAAATGATTTATTATTACCACCAACTTGTTTAGAAATAATAACAAACATCAAAATACCAACTAACACAATAGGTAAGAAGTTAAATAGAACAACTAACCACATACTACTATTTGGATCACTCTTAGTTTCCATCTTAAAGTCATACTTTGATTCAGCTTCTGTAATCTTCTTCATTACCTCTTCAGAAATAGGAACTTGAACTTTAAAACTTTCATTCTCCTTATAACCTTTTAATTTACCAGTAACAGAGTATACTCCTCCATCAATACTAGGGGTAATAGTTAGTTCTGATACTTGATTATTATTTAAACTAGCCATAAACTTATCATAAGTTAATTCATTTACTTTAATATTAAATACATTAAAAAAGTAAACAATTCCAAGCATTAAAATAAGTAAAACTACATAAGGTACTATACCTTTTCTTATATCTTTTTTATTCATTAAAAATTCCTCCTCACAAACATTTATATATTATATCACACTTTTTACTATTTTGACTATCATATTTTGATTTTTTTAAATTTGGTACCCAAATTATTTTATCTTCACTATCAACAACAACTGGATAACCATCTCTTTTATAACTACTAACTTTCTTATCTATCAAAATTGAACTTACTTTTTTATATCCATTAGTCCCCTTTAATTCTATAATATCACCATTCCTTTTATTCCTTACATATAAAGGCAACTTAACATCTTTACTATTTAAATGTAATGTATCATTACCATTTTCATTACCTTCATATTTAATAAACTTCATCCCATTAGGAATAACTACTCCATCTTTTAATTCTATTTTATATTCTTCTTTTTTATTTAATTCTTTTTTAAATATTAAAAAGTCATAATCAAGAATAACTTCTACTCCCTTAGGTAAACTAATCTTACTACCACTTTTACCACTACTAATCAACTTCA
>CANRHS010000035.1 GCA_947630495.1 uncultured Bacilli bacterium
ATGAAAAAATCAAAAATGCAAAGAAATTCTATAACCATCTAATGATAAATAAAATATTAAAAGAAAATGATGTTGTTTTCTTAGAGAATTTAAAGACAAAAGAAATGATAGAAAATGGTTATCATGGTCTAGCAAGAAAGATATCTAATTCAAACTTTAGTGATATAATCAAAATATTTAAATATAAAGCCGCAAGACTTGGAAAGAAAGTATATCAAGTAGATACTTACTATGCAAGTAGCCAGATATGTTCACGTTGTGGGAAAAAGAATGAAAAGGTCAAAGACTTAAGTGTGAGAAATTGGGAATGTCCTAAATGTCATAGTTTGAATGATAGAGATATAAATGCAAGTATTAATATATTAGATAAAGGAATGGAATTGTATTTTAAAGATTTTGATAAGGAAATGAAATTATATTTAGAAAGGTTAAATGGAGAATTAAATTTAATTTAGAATAAATTATAAATTACTAAAAAAATAAAACGGTGGCGACCATCGGATTCTGGTCTATGGAGGATACAAAGTATCCTGTGAAGTAGAAAAAGAAAGTCGTGAGGCTTTCGAGTAATTTTTGAATTTATTCAAAAATTACCTTTGTTCTCAGACCTCAATCTAAATAATTGATAAATCTATTTAATGAGGAGGAAGAAATGGAAAATGCTCAAAATTATGTAATAGATTTTGTTATACCTCAAGGTCCAACCGGACCTATAGGACCTTCAGGTCCTGCTAATGGACTTAATGCCTATGGTGGTAAATACAATAATTCAGCAAGTACTTTAAATCTTGGTATTTTAACCCAAACCCAAATACCATTGCCAACTACGATGCCAAATCTTAATACCACTTATACAAATGCTAATAGTATAACCGTTACAGAAGCAGGAGTTTATGAAATTAATTACTTCTTAAATGTTTCTGTTGCAATTGGAACCACTCTAACCTTGGCAGTTAGAGCTAATGGAAGTAATATTCCATCAACTGTTGTCTCTCGAGTATTATCAGTTGGTACTAGTTCCGTTTATAGTGGCAGCACCATTGTTAATTTAGCAGCCGGAAGTACTATCGATATGGCAATATCTGCCTTAGTTGCAGTAGGAGTAAACTTAAGCAGTGGAGTAAATGCATCTTTAAGTCTAAAAAAATTAAATTAAAAGGACAAGTTATTTAATTTTAACTTGTCCTATTTCATTTCCATTATTTAATTTATCATAATCACTTTTTAATTGTCTATGAATATCAATTAATTGTTTAGCAGGTAAAGTTTTATAATAATCAATATCAGTTTCATTATTACCATATAAATTAGTACTATATTTAATAATATCTTTAATTAAATAATTACTAAACTCTTCCTTTTCTTTAAATAATTCTTCAATTATTTCTGCAAGACTTGTACCTACTTTTAAATTATCCTTTTTTACATAATCCAATATTTCTAAAATTTTTTCTTCCATATTCATACCTCTAATAATTTGCCATATAATTAATGGCAGGGGATGAGAGAATCGAACTCCCATCTAAGGTTTTGGAGACCCCTATTTTACCATTAAACTAATCCCCTAAGACAATTATTAGTTTAACATGAATTTTTGTACTTGTCAATTACTATTTTTTTTTATATAATATACGTGTTGGGAGTGATAATATGTCAAATGTTTCTATAGAAACTAAAAAGAAGGTTAATAAAACGACAACTAATAAAAAGAAATCTAATAATAGTAAGAAAAAGCCATATAATAAATATGTTCCTAAAACTAATACTAATAAGAAAAAAAGTCCTAATAAGAACCAAAATAATCAAGTTAAAAATAAACAACCAGTAAAGAAGAGTAATTATCATAAAGTTCAAAAGAAGATAATTGAAGATAATAAGAAAAATCAAGAAAAAGAAATAAAAAAACAAGAAGTTAAGAAAAAGAAGCAAGAAGAAAAAATTGAAAAAGAAAAACAACAAGAACTTGAAAGAACATTAGGACATAGACTTAAACTTATAGTACTTAGTATATTAATTAAAATTAGAAATTTCTTTATTGCTTTATTTAAAGTAATAAAAAATGGAATAATTAAACTTGGAATAGGTATTAAAAATTTATTCTTATTAATAAAAAATCGAATTAAAATCTTTATAATAGCAAGAAAAGATAAAAGGAAAGCAAAGAGATTATTAAATAAAGAAAAAAAGAATCGAGCTGAAAGAAAAGAAGAAGTTTTAAAGAAAAAAGAAGAAAAGAGACTTCTTAAAGTTGCAAGAAAAGAAGCCAAAAGAATTCTTAAAGAAGAAAAAGAGGCTGAAGAAGAAGATTATATAGTTATTCGAAGTTTAACAGGAAAAAGATTACCAACTAAGTTTACTAAAGGAGATAAGAAAAGAAGAAAGACTATCTATTTAAAAGAAGCATTAATATTCATGATAATATTTACTTTAATAGATGTAATAGCTTTTTATAATATTAAAATATTTGACATATTAAATATCTTTGATAATAACTTATGGAATTTAATAGCAACTTTAGGTCTTACTTTATCAATCCTTTTACTTGGAACGTTCTTAATAGATATGTTTGTAACGGAAATTGTTATTAAGATAAAAAGACAAGAATTAAAGAAAAAGAAAGTTGAAGAACAAAAAGTTAAAGAAACAAAGGATGAAATAAAGGAAGAGGTTATTGATGAGATAGAACCTAAGAAAAAGGTTAAAGATAAAAAAGAAGTAGAGCCTAAGAATAAAACTAAGAAAGGTAATACTAATTCTAAGAATAATAAAAATAAAAAGATTAATAATAATACTAAAAATAAAAATAATAAAAGTAATAAACAAACTAAAAAGAAACAAGGTGATTAAAATAGAAATTAGAGGATTAAACTTAGATAATATTAAGAAGATATCTAAGTTAAAAGGAGAAGATGATTATTTTTTAAACTATCGAATTAATAGTTATAAAGAGTTTTTAAAGTTAGAAGAACCTAACTTTGGGCCAAGTTATAAGATTGATTATGATAAAATAATTTATTATAAAAGTGTTCAAGATGAAATGAAGGATAATTGGGAGAATGTTGATAGTAAGATCAAAGAAGAGTTTAAACCTTTAGGAGTAATTGAAAGTGAATGTAATTTAGATGGAATTGGAATTCAATATGAAAGTGAAGTAATTTACCATAATATGATTAAGGAATTAGAAGATAAAAAAGTTATATTTACATCAATTGATGAAGCTATCAAGAGGTATCCAGATTTAGTTAAGAAATATTTTGGAACCCTAGTTCCTAGTAATGATAATAAATTTGCGGCCCTTAATTCTTGTGTATTTTCAGGAGGTAGTTTTATCTATGTTCCTAAGAATACAAGTTTAGATAGACCCCTTCAAAGTTATTTTAGAATTAATAGTAAAGATATGGGACAGTTTGAAAGAACTTTAATTATTGTTGATGATAATAGTAGTTTACATTATATAGAAGGATGCACGGCTCCTAATTATACTTCATCTAGTTTACATGCTGCGGTTGTTGAGATATTTGTTGGAAAAAATAGTAAATGTCGTTATTCGACTGTCCAGAATTGGGCCGTTAATGTTAATAATTTAGTTACGAAAAGAGCCATAGTTTCAGAAAATGGAGTTATGGAATGGATTGATGGGAATGTTGGTAGTTTAAATACGATGAAATATCCAGCTTGTATTTTAAAAGGTGACAACTCTGTTGGTACTTGTATAACCGTTAGTATGGCCGGCAAAAATCAATTTCAAGATACGGGTAGCAGGATGATACATCTAGGTAAGAATACAAAAAGTAAAATTATTTCTAAAAGTATTGCGGTAAATGGCGGGAATGCAACTTATCGAGGTAAGATTGATATTAAAAAAAGTGCCTTAAATAGTGAAGCAAGCCTAAAGTGTGATACTTTAATACTAGATAATGAAAGTAAAAGTGATACTTATCCTGTTAATATAAATCGTAATAAGTCAAGCAACTTATATCATGAAGCAACAGTTTCTAAAATAAATGAAGATAATTTATTATATTTAATGAGTAGGGGACTTGATAGAGAAAAAGCTATGGAATTAATTATTCTTGGTTTTATAGATACTTTTAAAGAAGAGTTACCAGTTGAATATGCTGTTGAATTAAATCGACTTATAAAACAGGTTTTGTAAAAAAAAATATGTGTCAAATTTTGTCAAATCTTTTTAGAGCAAAATTCGGGAAAAATGTAAATTTCCGGATTTTTTTGCCCAAAAATTTAAATTTGCTCTAAGGGAAATTTTCCGTTTTTAGAAGCCAAAAATTAAATTCCGGCAATTTTTTCCGAAATTTAGAATTTTGACACCATCCCCCATTCTCGGTTATAGTGGATATTGAAGGGAGGTTTTATATGATTAACATGGTTGTGTTAGTTGGTCGCTTAGTAAGAGATCCTGAAATAATTGAACGTGATAATGGTAAAAAAGTTTCCAGAGTTACTTTAGCCGTTAATCGCAAGTTCAAGAGTAGTGATGGAACTTACCATACGGATTTCATTGATTGTGTCTTATGGAATAACTTTGCAACAAACGTGAATGAGTATTGTTCCAAAGGCGATTTGATTGGAGTCCGTGGAAGAATTCAAGTTGAAACTTACGAAAAAGATGATGGAACCAAACGGAAAATAACTGATGTTATTGCCGAAAGCATCACATTTCTTTCAACTGTAAGATCTAAGGATCAAGTAACAGAATTAAGTGCTGAAGTTTAAAAAAAGTGTAAAAGTGGGGCAAAAAGTCTTTACTTAATTTCCAATATAATATACAATTATATTGGAGTAGTGATAATATGACTTTTGGCGAAAAGTTGAAGTTGCTAAGATTTGAGAAAGGATTGACCCAAGATGATTTAGGTTACGTTTTAGATGTAACTAAATCTTGTATTTCTTGTTATGAGAATGGTACGAGACAGCCATCAGTTGATATGTTAATTTCAATTTCTGCTTACTTTAAAGTAAGTATTGATTATCTTGTAGGTATTGCATCCTATGATGAAAAATCAAATGGGGAAGTTAATATAACTGAAGCAGATGTTAATTTTCTTAATGAACTTAAGAAAAAGCCAACCTTATATAGGAAAGTAATGAAGTCAATTCCTAAGGCAATTTTAAAACTTCAAAAAGTGTTTAAGTAATGTATTAAGGAGTTTTTACTCCTTAATGCATAATACTAGTTATTTTGCATAAAATAAAAAAAGTTAAAAAAATATTACAAAATTGTTGACAATCATTTTAACTTTTGATATTATATATATGTTCACTTGGAGTGGTACTCAAGAGGCTGAAGAGGCTCCCCTGCTAAGGGAGTAGATCGGGTTAAACTGGTGCGAGGGTTCAAATCCCTCCCGCTCCGCCAATATGTAATTTATCCTTATTGTATAAGGATTTTTATTTTTTTAGGGTACGATTTAGGTACCATTTTAAATTTATAGAAAAGTATGTTAAAGAGTGCAAGAAAGTCTTGTCAAATGAAAAAATAAGATGTATAATAAATATAAAGAAAGAATAAATGATGGATGAATTTTAATTTAGAATAAATTGTAAATTACTTAAAAATAAAATGGTGACTATAGTATTCTATGAAGTAGAAAAAGAAAGTTATGAGGTTTTAAAGTGTTTTTTGAATTTATTCAAAATTTATTTTTTGTTCACAAGTTTTTTAATATGTCTTGTAATTTTTAGAAAAGTAAGATATAATTTTAATAGACTATGGAGGTTATGAATATGGATGAGCCTAAGTTAATTAAAAAGAAAAGTTTTACAGAAAGAATTATTGGCAAGAAAGGAATATTTATTTCTGTTGCTATTGTTTTAGTTATAACTTTACTTGTTGGTAGTAGTTATTCTTTATTAACTAATTTTGATACACCTAATAATGCTATTATTATAAAAGAAGGCGATATGAGAATGACTGTTAATAATACAGAAGGACAAATTAAATTAAAAAATAGAAGTTATGTAAGTGATACAGAAGGATTAAAGAAAGAAACCCCAACTATTATTTCTTTTTCTAATACTGGGAATTGTTTGATTACGAAGTATGAAGTAATACTTAAAGGGATTGATAAAACAAATCTTGATAGTAAATATTTAAGATATGCTTATAGTACGGATTCAGGGGTTAGTTATTCAGAACCTGCTAATTTAGATTCTTCAGGGATTATTTATACGGGATATAATTTAGTTAATAATAAATCTAAGATAATCTATTTAAAAGTATGGATAGATGAAAAAGCAGGCAGTAATGGAGTTAATAAAAACTTTTATGGAAGTATAGATGTTAAACTATATGACTCAGGTGAGGTTCCTTATGCAAGTAATATAGTTAAACAAACCTTAGATAAAGAAAAAGGAATATCAAGAATTGCTTATAATAAATATCAATTTTTAGAAAGTGATGTTAATAATTATGTTAAATTTAATCATGAATTATGGAGAATAATTGGTATTTATACAGATAATGATAATGATTATTTAAGAATAGTTCGAGATAAAGAATTAGGAAGTGATATCCTATTAGAAGAATATGATGGTGTTAAATTAGATAAAGATGAAGATGCTATTAAGAACTTTTTAAATTCAGAATCTGATAAGAAAAATAATCGAGGTTATTTAAGTTATCTTAATAATAATAGTCGTAGTATGATTAAAGGAAGAGAGTTTGAACTATTAAATAGCAATGATAGTTGTAAATGGATGGATTATGAAATTAATAGTTCTTTAATAAGACCAGTTATTAATTTATTACCTAATGTTATTATTACAAGTGGAGAAGGTAGTAAAGATATGCCTTATGAACTTGGATTATGAATAAAAAAGGACAAGCTTTAGTTGAATTTGTACTTATATTACCTATTTTGATTTTTATAGTAATGGCTTTTATTGATGTTGGAAGACTTATGATTATGAAAAATCATTTAGAAAGTGTTCTTGGAAGTGTTGACATAGATACTACTCGGGTAGAAGATAAAGAGTATCAGATTGAACTAAAAAAGAATAGTAATGGGGAAGTTGAATTAAAAAGTTGTATTGAGGTTATGACACCGGGACTTGATAAAATATTTGGAAGTCCTGCTTGTGTTACAACATCTAAAATAATAGATAAAGAATAAAGAATAGAGGGATTTATATGAAGAGATCAAGAAAGATTACTAAAGAAGAAAGAGAAATACTAATGCATATGCAACTTAGAAGTAAGTTATCACTTTTAGTTTTATTTTACATATTTGGGCTTATCCTACCATTTTTAACTTGTATGGTAATTACCCTTAATTTTAGGTTTTTCTATTTATTAGTAGTTGCTTTATTTCTTCTCTTTATAATTGTTTACTTGATACCTAAGTTTGAAAGAAATAACTATGAAAAGTCTGATATTAGATGTTTTGATAGTATAGTTGTAAGTTCTAAGGCTCATGATTTATATTATTATGTCTGCGAAATAAATGGTCAAGATGGAGTATTTATTGATCACAGGTATCCTGTTAATACAAAGTTAGAAAAGAATACGGAAGTTATAGTTGTGATGGTTGAAGGTTCAAAGAAATATAAAGATTATATCATTTTAGATAAAGAAACTAAAAAAGTTTTAAGTGATTATCGAACTAGGTTTGATTTAATCGATTGTTGAGGCTGGATATGGGAAAAATAATAACAATCACATCAAGAAAGGGAGGAGTAGGAAAGACTACAACTCTTTTAAATATAGCAGGGTGTCTATGTAGTTTAGAAAAAAAAGTATTAATAGTTGATTTAGACTTATATTCTAGTAGTATAGCTTTAAGTTTAAATTTAAAAAATACTAAAAATATTCATAATATGGTTGATGATATAATTAATAATAGATTTAGGGAAGTAGATAATTATGTTACTAACTATAATAAATATATTGATGTTTTACCATGTGATAAAGATCCTAGAAAGGGTGCAAGAATTAATTTAAAGTACATCGAACAAATTCTTAATATTGTAAAACATTCCTATGATGTTATCCTAGTAGATACTACTCATGCTTTAATTGATTTAAATATAATTATTTATGATAACTCAGATACTATTTTAAATGTTATGTCTAATGATCCGGTTGATTTAGTTAGTACGAAGACTTTTGTTAATATAGTTTTAGATATTGGATTTAAAGATTTTCGAGTTTTACTTAATGAAAGTAATTCTCAAGAAGAAAAGTATTTTTCAATTAATGATATTAGAAGTTTTATAGGATATAATATTGCTTACTATCTAGGACGTGAGTTTTATGTTAAAACGATTGATAAGTATGTTTTAGATGGAGAAATATTAACACTTAATAATGTCTATCCAAAGGAGAAAAAAGAGTATAAGAAAATATTACGTATTGCAGAGGATTTAATAAAAGAAGAATAAAGGAGGTAATTTAAATGCAAGAAAAGATTAAAAAAAGTTTTTCTAGTGAATTTATGGTTGATACCTCTAAAAGAGAAGAAATAATACCAGATGCTGATTATCAAGTATTTGAAGATAAGAAGTTACTTGATGATTTAAGAAGTAGAGTTATTCAAAATATAATTGATAATAATATACCAAGTAATATGAATTTAAATGATTATATCAATATGGAAATTGATAAAAGTTTAAATGGAAAAGACTTGGAAGATTATAAAAGAAATCATGTTTTTAATTTAATTGATAATGAAATTAATGGACTAGGTCCTATTACGGAGCTTTTGAAAGATAAGAATGTAACTGAGATTATGGTAAATGCTCCGAATGAAGTATATGTTGAAATTGATGGTAAACTAGTAAGAGATGAAAGTGTTTCTTTTATTAATAGTGACCATATTTTAAGAACAATCCAAAAGATTGTGCAACCTTTAGGAAGAACCATTGACTCGTCGAAACCCATGGTTGATGCAAGACTTAAAGATGGCTCCCGAATTAATGCAATTATTCCCCCTTTATCATTAAAGGGACCAGTTTTAACAATTAGAAAGTTCAGAGAAGATTTAATTAGTATTGAAGATTTACTTCGAAATGGAACGATGACTAAGAATATGGCTGTTTTTTTGGAAGAATGTGTTAAATCAAAGTTAAATATATTAGTCTGTGGGGGAACTGGTTCAGGTAAAACAACTATTTTAAATATTTTATCTAGTTTTATTGGAGATAATGAAAGAATTATTACAATTGAAGATGCAGCAGAACTTAAATTAAAACAAAGTCATGTCATATCTCTTGAAACAAGAGTTGATAACTATGATAGTAAAAGTGAAATAACAATTCGTGATTTAGTTAGAAACTCCTTAAGAATGCGACCTGATAGAATAATTGTTGGAGAAGTCAGGGGGGGAGAGGCTTTTGATATGCTTCAAGCAATGAACACCGGACATGAGGGAAGTTTAACTACTCTTCATGCTAATTCTCCAATTGATGCTTTAAATAGACTTGAAACCATGGTTTTAATGGGAGGTATTGAAATACCTATTCCCGCAATCAGGGACTATATTGAAAATGCTATCGACATTGTTGTTAATATTACAAGACTTTCTGATGGAAGAAGAAAAATCACGGATATATCTGAAGTTGTAGGTTTTGATGGTGATGATATCAAGGTAACTAAAATATTTGAATTTAAACAAACTGGTATAACTGAAAACTTTGAAGTAGATGGAGAATTTAGAATAGTTAATAAAAAAATTAAAACCTATGAAAAAATGCGTAATAAAGGATTTAAAGATTTAGAATTAATCTTTGGTGATAAGGATGGATAGTAGATTAATATTCATGTATATCCTAGAGTTAGTTTTAATCTATTTAATTGCTTTAATTGGATATTACTTACTACATTTAAGAAGAAGAATAAAAATTGCTGAAAGATTAAATAGATATTCTGTTTATAAAGAAGAAAGACAAACTAAATTCTTTGATGATTTCTTTAATATGTATAATAACTTTATAAAAAAAATAAGTAGTTTATTATATAGAATTAAAATATTTAATAATTATTCTTTAAAATATGAAAAATATATATTAAAAGAAGAGAAAAAGAAGATTGATAAGATGGATTTTGTTAGTAAAAAAGTTTTACTTAGTATTTTATTTATTCTTATTTTAATCTTATTTGATATTATAAAAAATCAAAGTATTACAATTTTACAAATTTTAGTAACTGGTTTAGTTGGGTTCTTTATGCTTGATATGCTTTTAATATCCGAGTCTAAGTTACTTGAAAAAGAAAGAGAAAATGATTTACTAAGAGCAATTACCATTATGAATAATTCTTTTAAAAGTGGACATAGTATTATGCAATCAATTAAGTTAGTGGCTGATGAATTAGATTCACCTTTAGGACTTGAATTTAAAAAGATGTATGTTGATTTAACCTATGGTTTAAGTTTAGATATTGTTTTTAAAAGATTTGAATCTCGTGTTAAATTAAAAGATGCTAAGTATATTACAACTTCTTTAACAATTCTAAATGAAACAGGTGGCGATATTGTTAAAGTATTTGAAAGTGTGGAGAAAACTTTCTTTAATAGTAAAAAGTTAGATGATGAACTAAAAAATTTAACAGCAGCTTCTAAATTTTTATATTATGTTTTATTATTTATCCCGATTGTTATAATCCTTGCTATTTATTTACTTGATAGTACCTACTTTAATCCTTTATTTGGAAGTACTTTAGGATACATAATATTAAGTTTAATTGTTCTTATATATATAACTTATATTATAACAATTAAAAAGATTATGAAAGTGGGGATAAGGTATGAATAAGTTATTTATGTTTATTTATCGGGATAAAACGATAAAAAGTATTGAAAAGAAAATAAGGTTATTAGGGGTTAATGTAAAATATAATGCTATTTCTTTTATGAATTTAAGAGTTTTTACTAGTATTATTTTGTTTTTTGTGGTATTATATTTAGTTGATTTTGGTTATATTGTAGCTCCCATTATCGTATACTTATACTATACCTTTCTACCTAATCTTTATTTTGATACAAAGATTAAGAAAAGAAGTAGAGAGTTAGATTATGATGCTATGTATTTCTTTGAAATCTTGGCTTTATCACTTGAATCTGGAAAAAACTTAATAACCGCTTTAAAGTCAACTGCTAATAGTATAGATTCTAGTTTATCGTTAGAATTTAGAGAAGTTATAAGAGAAGTTGATTTAGGAAAAAGTTTAGATGAAGCACTTGATGATTTAAAAACAAGAATACCTAGTTCAACTGTTAATAATATTATTTTAAATATAAGAGAATCGAATTTATTTGGTAATAATATTATTGATACTTTATATAATCAAATTGATTATATAAGAGAAAAATTAGTTTTAGAACAAAGAGCTTATATAGCCAAATTACCTCTTAAGATAAGTATAATTTCAGTTATATTCTTTATACCACTTTTGTTATTACTTATTTTAGGACCAGTTATATTAAATTATTTTAGATAAGGAGGATATTTTATGAGTGGACATTCAAAATGGGCAACCATTCACAGAAAAAAAGGTTTAATTGATGCTGAAAGAGGAAAGATTTTTCAAAAGATTGCTAAGGAGATTCAAGTAGCAGCTAAGGGTACAAATGGAGACCCGGATATGAATCCGGGACTAAGGATGGTTATTGAAAAAGCGAGAAGTAACAATATGCCTAAGGATAATATTCAAAAGGCTATTGATAAGGCTGTTGGCAATAGTGGTGACGTGAACTTTGATAGTATTAGATATGAGGGATATGCATCCCATGGAATTGCCGTTATGGTTGATTGCTTAACGGATAACAAGAATAGAACAGCTATGCTTGTAAGATCAACTTTAACAAAACATGGGGGAAATCTTGGAACAGATGGTTCAGTTAGTTATTTATTTAAAAGACGCGGTGTTATTGAACTTGAAGCAAGTGGAGACTTTGATACTATTATGGAAATAGCAATTACCGCGGACTCTTTAGATTGTCTTGATAATGGAGATGTTTATACCATTTATACAGAACCTGATAATTTCTTAAATGTCAAGAAAGCCTTTGAAGACTCAGGATTTACAGACTTTCTAACTAGTGAAGTTACTTATGTTCCTGATAATAAGATTGCTTTATCAGATGAAGATACTGAAAAAGTTATGAACTTAATAAGTGCTTTAGAAGATATTGATGATGTATCAAATGTTTATCATAATTTAGATATATAGTATGAATTATAGTATAGTGTTAGAAAATACTTTAAAGAATTTAGATTCTAAGAAGAAATTATTATTACATGCTTGCTGTGCTCCTTGTTCTAGTTATGTAATTGAGTATTTAACGAATTACTTTGATATTACAATTCTTTATTATAATCCGAATATTGATACGGAAGAAGAATTTAATCATAGGTTAAATGAACTTGAAAGATTTGTTAAAGAATTTAAAACCAAGAATAAAGTTGAAGTTGTAAGTCTTGGTTATAATAATCAGGAATATTTAGATGTCGTTCAAGGTTTAGAACAAGAAAAAGAAGGTGGCAAGAGATGCATAGAATGCTTTAAGTTAAGACTTGAAAAGGCTTGCTTATATGCTAAAGAAAATAACTTTGATTACTTTACAACTACCTTAACAATAAGTCCTTTAAAGTCTAGTAAATTATTAAATGAAATAGGGCATGATTTAGAAAGTAAATACAATATTAAATATTTATATTCGGATTTTAAAAAGAAAGAAGGATATAAAAGAAGTATTGTTTTATCACATGAATATAATTTATATCGTCAGGATTATTGTGGTTGTAAGTTTTCTAAAAGATAAATTATACATTTGTCTTTTTCTTTACTTTATAAAATCTTTATGCTAAAATAGAACTAGAAAAGGTTTTAAAAGCCTTTAAGGGATAGAAATTTTATATAAAAATGGAGGCAGAATGAAAGTAGCAGAAGTTAGAGAATGTTTAAAAAAATATAATATGAAAGAAAAAGATAGTATTATAATAGAATTAACTAAAATATTATAGGTATGAAAATAATTATAACTTTTTTTATTTAA
>CANRHS010000036.1 GCA_947630495.1 uncultured Bacilli bacterium
TCCATTATAACGATAAGTATAAGGATAAACCCAGACTAAGTCATCATAATTTAAGATTATAATTCCATTTGATAAATCAACTAGATATTTTTTAGTTAAATATAAATTCATATCTTTATATGGATTATTAGTTAAGGAATAGATTTGCATACCTATTTTTTCTAATTCTTCTTTAGAATAGTTCTTTAAAACTTTTTTATTTTTTAATTCAATTGTTATATAAAGGTATAGTATTAATATAAAGAAACAGAAAGAAACTAAACTTAATATGTAATAGATTACTGAATCATCATAAGCTATGGTTGTATTTAGAAGAATGGGTCCTACATATTCATCGAAGTTTTCTAAGGTTAAATATTCTTCTCCTAATTCTTCGTTATAAGCTTTAATTGCTAGCTCTTTAATATCAGTTTCTATTTTTTCAGTTATTCCAGATATTTTAATTGTTTTATCAAGAGAAGTATTTTTTAATTTTAAATAATCATCACTGCTCATGAAAGCAACATATAAATAATTATCCTTATCCATAACTAAATAATATTTCTGGTCATCTTCTTTCCCATTATGTTCATAAGTTGCAAAGACATATGGTTCCATTGAAACTTCAATATAGGCTTCTTGGCCTTCAAGATTATCTTCTTTTCCTTCGATTTCTTGCATGGAAGTTTTTACTTCATTTCCTCCATGTTGTTCTTTATATCCTATATATATAAGGATAGCGGTACTTACTAAAAAGAGAATTGCAACTACTAATTTAATTCGATTACTCTTAATTGCTTTCGTAAGTTCATTAGAATTTAAATTTTTCATAAATGTCATACTCCTTTTTTAGGCTTTTTGCCTTGCTAACTAAAATATTAACATATTTATTTTGATTTGTAAAATATGGGGAATAGATAGTTGACATTATTTTTGCCCACCTAAGACTACCTAAAATGTCAAATAAAAAAATTTTTTTGGCCCTCTAAAATCTTTGGGAAATGAGAGTTTTCCACATAATGGTGGAAAACTTTATCCACCGGTGGAAAACAGTTATCCACCGATTGTGGAAAACTCAATTTTTCGTTGTCAAATAAGAAAAACATATGTGGATAACTCGGTGGAAAACTATGTGGATAACTTTTTTGGGAAATTTTTATCCACATAGTTTTCCACCATTTTGGTGGATTATTTCCCGTTTCTAATTTTGAATTTTTTAAGTATTTTTATTTGACACTTACTATTGTTTTTTTTTGTTAAATAATTTAAAATAATAACACAAAGAGTTAGATTGTTCTCTAAACATAAAAAAAACTCTTTTCTTTAAGAATAAAAGGGAAGTTATCATTATTATAAATTGCTATTAAAAAGCTCTTTACTTTTTTAAGTGAATTGTTTAAAATAATAGATACTAAAGTTAAAAGGAGGTGGGGAATGAACAAAGAACTTCTATGGAATAAGTTCTTGGAGATTGTTCAAAAGAAAGTCAATTCAATGGTTTATGGAACTTGGTTTGCGACTGCTTCTTTGCTAAGTTTTGAAAATGATAAAGCCGTGATCGTTGTTCCTAATGATATCCATAAAAGTCGATTAGAAAGTGTTTATAAAGACGTTGTTTCTGAGACCTTATCAGAAATCAATGGAACTACTTGTGATTTTGAAGTTGTTTTAGCAGATAGCCTTGATATTAAAGAAGAAAAAGAAATTACTAAACCAATGACAGAGTCAACTAAAAAGAAAAGTACTTTTAAACACGAATCTAATTTAAAACCACATTGTACCTTTGATACTTTTGTAGTTGGAGATAGTAATCGCTTTGCTCATGCAGCTGCCTTTGCCGTTGCGGAAAGTCCTGGTCTTACTTATAATCCTTTATTTATATATGGTAATAGTGGTCTTGGAAAAACCCACTTGATGCATGCAATTGGTAATTATATTCAAACAACATCGGATAAAAAAGTTCTTTATGTTACAAGTGAGCAATTTATTTCCGACTTTTCAGGAATTGGGAGAAAAGAAAACAATGAAATTGACAAAAACTATAATTATGCTGATTATTTTAAGGATAAATATAGAAATATTGATGTACTAATAATTGATGATATCCAGTTTTTAGCTGGAGCAACCCAGACTCAACAAGAATTTTTCCATACCTTTAATACTTTATATGATAATAAAAAACAAATAATTATCTCATCTGATCGTTCTCCAAATGATTTAAAACTTTTGGAAGATAGGCTTAGAACCCGTTTTAGTTGGGGGCTTACAGTTAATATTTATCCACCAGATTTTAATCTTCGACTTAATATTTTAAAGAAGAAAATCAATGGTGAAAAGATAATTAAATCATTTCCCGATGATGTCTTAGAGTATATTGCTTCTAATATTTCAAGCGATGTTAGACAATTAGAAGGAGCAATTAACCGGTTGCTTGGATATTCTACAATGATGGGAGGAGCAGATATTACGTTATCACTAGCCGTTGATGCGTTAAAAGATGATGTCTCTAAAGGGACAAGTGAAAAGCATGATATATCGAAAATTCAAAGAGTTGTTGCCGATTTCTTCCAAATTTCAGTTGATGATTTAAAAGGAAAGAAACGAAGTGCTAGCATAGCTTTTCCAAGACAAATTGCAATGTTCTTATCTCGCGATGTTTTAAATGAATCTTATCAGAGAATAGGCTTAGAATTCGGAGGAAAAGATCATACCACCGTTATCCACTCATGTGAAAAGATTCAAGAAGATATAAAACGAGATAAAAGTATTCGAGAAACCGTTGAAAAGATTAAGCAACAACTAGTCTAATAAAAGTTATCCACCATCAATTGTGGAAAACTTTTGATAAAATTCTAAAAATAGTAAAATTAGGTAAAAATAACTATCCAAAATTATCAAAATTTTAAGAGAAATTCACATCATGGTGGAAAACTCATGAGTTTTCCACATAGTTATCCACATATAAAAACCTTTGTAAACGCTTATGCAATAAGGATTTGAGATAGTTTTCCACAGTTATCCACACCATTATTATTATAATATTATAAATAATAAAAAAATAAATTAATAAAATTTAAAATTAGAAAAGGAGAAAAATATGAAAATAAAAATAAAAAAAGATTTATTACTAGAAAATTTAAATAAAGTAGCTAAAGCATTATCTACTAAAAATTTAGTACCAGCTTTAGCAGGAATAAAATTTGATTTAGATAAGAAGGGATTAACTTTAACAGCATCAGATAATGATATAACAATCCGATCATTTATTCCTTATAATTCAGAAGATATGGAAAGTATTGAAGAAGGAAGTATCATTATCCAAGGTAGATATATTTTAGATATCGTAAGAAAACTCCCTGATGCAACGATTAACTTAGAAGTATTTGATGAATTAAAAGTAATTATTTCAACAGAAAATAGTGAATATAATTTAAATGGTATTAATAAGTCAGAATATCCTAATATTAACTTAGAGGTTAATAAAACACCAATTATAATTAATAGTAAAGTATTTAAAGATTTAATTAATCAAACCGCTTTTGCAGCATCAACTGATGAAGCTAGACCACAGCTTACAGGTTTAAATTTAAAAATAGTTGGAGATATCTTAGAATGTAATTGTACAGATTCTTATAGGTTAGCAAGAAAAATAGTTAAATTAAATGCTAATGCAGAAAACGATTACAATATTGTAATTCCAAGTAAAAATATTATTGAAGTATCTAAGTTATTAACTGATGATGATGCCGATTTAGAGTTACATATATTTAATAATAAGATTGTCTTTAAATATGATAACTTATTATTCCAAAGTAGACTTATAAATGGTACCTTCCCAGATACATCTAATTTACTACCTAAAGAAAGTATGTTAAAAGTAACAGTTAAGAATTCTGATTTATATGATGTTATTGATCGTGTTAGTATTTTAACAAGTGATAAAGAAAAAAATGTTGTAACGCTTGAAACAAACGGAAATACTTTAACTATGAAATCATCAAGTGCTGAAATAGGAAGAGTTGAAGAAAAGATGGATATCGTTAAAGATAAAGAAGAAGATATAACTATTTCTTTTAGTGCAAGATATGTAATGGAAGCTTTAAAGGTTCTAGAAGGAGATAATTGTGAAATATCTTTTGTTGGAGAAGTTAATCCAATTATCTTTAAATCAAGTGAGAATGATGATTTAATTCAATTAGTATTACCAATTAGAACATATTAAAGAAATTTAATAAATTTTGGCTGAAATTCTCCAGTTTCAGTCATTTTTTTTACATTTTTTGCAAGTTTCGACAATATTCGACAAATTTCGACAATCCAAATTGCTAGAATAACGCCTTGAAATTTGAGTTTTCCACATCTTTGGTGGATAAAATTTGAATTTTGGTTTGGGGGTGAGAGAATGAATGTAGAGTCTTACGAAATCAACAAAGATACTTGTGCAATTCTTAATCTTGGAGGTGAAGCATCTAAGGTTGTTGAAAAGAAGAATGAATATTTTGTTCAAGAATCAACTTATAAAGTTATGGAAGACAGTTGTTCATATTATGGTAGTACACTAGATGGGAGATTAAAAGGAACAAAAATGATATTAGGTTCTAGATATAAATTACCAATTATAGTTGAAGATAATAATATGATTTTTTTCCCAACATCAGGGCGTGAAAACGAGAATTGCTCTTGGATTTCTTTAGAACATATTGAAAAGTATGAACCTTATAATGGATATACGAAAGTTAAGTTTAAAGAAGGACGAACAATTATTGTAAGAATGAGTTTTTCAACTTTTGAAAGCCAATTTTTAAGAGCAATGAGATTTCAAAACTTATTAAAAGAACGTTCAGAAAAGAAAAGTTTACCAAAACGAGTAGTTAGAAAGCCAGAATAAAATATCCACCATTTTGTGTATAAAATTAGAAAGGAGAAAGATAATGTTTGAAAGTTTTATTTAATGATAAAATTAATATTACAATTCACCTTGAGGAAAAGAAGTTACGAGAGATTGATAAATTAGCTAAAATCTTTAAAATAAGCAGAAATAAATTGATTCTAAGTAGCATAGAATATGCAATAGATAATCAAGGTTTTCTAGATAGTTTATTTCAAATAATGCTTGTAAGTGAGAAAAAATAATATTCATTTATAAAGGTAGGTGCGAATCATCTACTTTTTATAGTAAAAAAATGTCCAAAAGTGTTATTTTGGCTTGTTTTCCCCTGAATTTATGATATAATAATTAGGCAGGTATAGGTATACTTACATATACTAATATTTGTTTTTTTAGGGTTTTTGTGATGTTTTATGAGATTGAAGAATTTAAAGTTAGAAAATTTTCGCAATTATGAAACGGCTGAGATTAGTTTTTCAGATGGTATTAATATCTTAATAGGTGATAATACAATGGGGAAGACTAATATCTTAGAAGCAATCTATGTGCTTTCTTTAACGAAGTCTCCGCGGGCGGGTTATGATACAGATTTAATTAGGCTAGATACAAGTAAAGCAATAGTTACAGGAGAAGTTTTACATGATGATGTTATAAAACAATATGAAGTTGAGATTGATAAGTTTGGAAAAAAAGTGTATATCAATAAATTTCAAATAAAAAAGATATCTGAATATATTTCTAATTTCTGTGTTACTTCTTTTTTACCAAATGATATTGAAATTATCAAAGGATCTCCTAGTATAAGAAGAAATACTTTAAATATTCAAATTGGTACAATTTACAATAACTATTTAAAAAACATGAATGAGTATAATAGTCTTTTAAAAATGCGAAATGAGTATTTAAAAAGACTAAATATCAATGCCTTATCTGATACTAAATATCTTGATATTATTAATGAAAAAATGCTTGAAGTTAGTGTAAAAATTTATTATTTTAGATTTTATTATCTAAATCTTATTAATGCAAAAATTGAAGGGATCTTTAAAAAGTTATCGGGAATTTCAGGATTACAAGTTATTTATCAGAACAACTTAGGAATTACTGAGTATGATGAAGAAAAGATAAAAAAAGTATTACTTAATAAATGGAAAAATAACTTTAATAAAGAACTGATGCAAGGAATGACTTTGTTTGGATTGCACCGTGATGATTTAGTGTTTCTTGTAAATGGACACGATGCAAGAATCTATGCCTCGCAAGGGCAACAGAAGTTAATTGTCATTGCTTATAAGATTGCGGAATTATTAATTTTTAAAGAGCTAAAAAAAGAATATCCGGTTTTATTACTTGATGATGTGTTTTCGGAGATAGATATTAAAAGAAGAAATAATATAATTAAATATTTAAAAAGTGATATGCAAGTTATAATAACAACAACAGATATTGAAGATATTGATATAAATCTAGTAAATTCTGCTAGAATATATAAAATTAAAAATGGTATAATCAAATTAAACAAAGGTGGTGTTAGAAATGGAAGAAGAAAAGGTACAAGGTAGTTATGATTCTTCGTCAATTCAAGTCTTAGAAGGGCTTGAAGCAGTAAGAAAAAGACCCGGTATGTATATCGGGACAACAGATGTAAAGGGATTACATCATTTAGTTTGGGAAATAGTAGATAACTCAATTGATGAGGCTTTAGCAGGTTATTGTCATAATATTGAGATTATCATCAATAAGGATAACTCTATTACGGTTAAAGATGATGGTAGAGGAATTCCTACAGATATTCACCCGAAGACAGGTATATCAACGGTTGAGACTGTTTATACAGTACTTCACGCTGGCGGAAAGTTCGGCGGTGGCGGTTATAAGGTTTCCGGAGGTCTTCACGGAGTAGGTGCTTCCGTTGTAAATGCTTTAAGTAAATGGGTAGATGTTACAGTTTATAAAGATGGTAAGGTAAATAGTATCAGATTTGAAAATGGTGGACATACAGTAGCTCCTCTTCATGTAACAGGTGAATGTGATAAAGATAGAACAGGAACAACAGTTACTTTTAAACCAGATCCTGAAATATTTGATACAGATATCTATGATTATGAAACTTTAAAAACAAGAGTAAGGGAACTTGCTTTCTTAAATCGTGGTTTATCACTTAATATAAGAGATGATAGAGATGAAGAGGACACGACCGGTGAGACTTTCTTATATGAAGGTGGAATAAGTGAGTATGTAAGATTTATTAATCAAGAGAAAACTCCACTTCATGAAGATATCATTCATTTACAAGGAGAAAAAGATGGTGTTTTCTTTGAAGTTGCTATGCAATACAATACTTCATATAATGCAAATATTTATTCATTTGTTAATAACATCAATACGCATGATGGAGGAACTCATGAAGATGGTGTTAAAAGAGCACTAACGAGAGTAATTAATAGTTACTCAAGAAAAAATAATATATTAAAAGAAAAAGATGAGAATTTAAAAGATGATGATGTTAAAGAAGGTTTAACAATGATTATTTCTTGTAAGCATCCAAATCCTCAATTTGAAGGACAAACAAAAGGACGCTTGGGAAATAGTGAAGTAAAAAATCTTGCCGATAGTGTCTTCTCTGAAGGATTCGAAAGATTCTTACTAGAAAATCCAACCGAAGCAAGAACAATTATTAATAAAGCAATTTTAGCGAGGGATGCTCGAATGGCTGCGAAGAGAGCTCGTGAAGCAACCAGAAAAACAGATTTAACAACTACGAATTTCTTTGGAAAATTATCTGATTGTAAGAGTAAAGATCCAAGTATATCTGAGATATTTATAGTCGAGGGAGATTCGGCTGGAGGTTCTGCGAAAAAAGGAAGAGATGCAATGACTCAAGCCATTTTACCACTTCGAGGAAAGATATTGAATGTTGAAAAGGCAAGACTTGATAAGGCCTTAGGAAATGAAGAAATAAAAACAATTATAACCGCCTTTGGAACAGGTATTGGAGAGTTCTTTGATTTATCGAAGTTAAGATATGATAAGATAATTATCATGACCGATGCCGATGTTGATGGGGCGCATATTAGAGTTTTATTGTTAACGTTATTCTATAGGTTCTTTAAACCAATTGTTGAGGCTGGACATGTCTATGCTGCTCAACCTCCATTATTTAGAATTATGCATGGAAAAACAAGAAAGTATGTTTTAAGTCCAGAAGAGTTATCGGCTTATTTGAATACTTTACCTGAGAATGTTCGAAGTAGGGTAGAAATTGCTCGAATGAAAGGTTTAGGAGAGATGGATGCTGAAGAATTAAACGAAACAACTATGGATATAACTAAGAGAACCTTAAGAAAGATAACGGTTGGAGATTGTGTTGAAGCTGATAAGATTTTTGAAAAACTTATGGGTGATGAAGTAGAACCAAGAAGAAAGTACATCGAAGAAAATGCTCCAAGTGTTATGGAACTTGATATATAGGAGGCATTATGGAAGATAATAAAGATTTAGATGAATTATTAGAAAGAGCCGAAGAAGATAGGAAACTTGAAGCAGAAGAAAATACAGAAGTTTCAGATAATATAGAAGAAAGTTCTGAGTTAGAACCAATCAATACAGAGTTCGGAGGAACTTTTCATGAACATGATAAGTTAACTGAAAATAATATTGTAAAAGAAGTATCTGACTCTTTCATGTCTTATTCAATGAGTGTTATTATTTCCCGGGCAATTCCGGACTTACGAGATGGTTTAAAACCAGTTCATAGACGTATTTTATGGTCAATGTACACATCAGGCTACACACCAGATAAACCACATCGTAAAAGTGCTAAGACCGTTGGAGAAGTTATGGGTAATTATCACCCACATGGAGATTCTTCAATCTATGAAGCAATGGTAAGACTTGCTCAGGATTTTAATCAAAGATATACGTTAATTGATGGACATGGTAACTTTGGTAATATTGAAGGAGATGGAGCTGCGGCTATGCGTTATACAGAGTCGCGACTTGCTAAACTTTCTTTAGAATTACTACGTGATATTAACAAAGAAACCGTTGATATGATGCCAAACTTTGATGAAACTTTAAAAGAACCAACAGTTTTACCATCAAGATTTCCCAATATCCTAGTTAATGGTTCGATGGGAATTGCGGTTGGTATGGCAACTAATATTCCTCCTCACAATTTAGGAGAAGTAATAGATGGATGCGTTGCTTATATTGATAATCCTGATATTGATACGAATGGTTTAATGCAATATATAAAAGGACCTGATTTCCCAACAGGAGGTATTATCCTTGGTAATTCAGGAATAAAGAAAGCCTATGAAACAGGAAGAGGAAGTATTACAATTAGAAGTAAAGCAACAATTGAAGAAGGAAAAAATCATAGTACAATAGTAATAGATGAAGTTCCATACGGAGTTAATACCATGGAACTTAAGAACAAAGTTGCTGAACTTGTTCATAACAAAGTAATTGAAGGAATTTCTGATTATCATACAGATTTAAAAGAAGGCGTTAAAATAACAATTACTTTAAAAAGAGATGCTAATCCGCAAGTAGTTTTAAATAATTTATATAAACATACTAATTTCCAGGTTAATTATGGAATAATCTTCTTAATGATTGATGGTAAAACTCCAAGAACGCTTGGGTTACGTGATATAATTGCGAAATATATTGACCATCAAAGAGAAGTTATTGTTAGAAGAACGCAGTATGATTTAAAAAAGGCTGAAGAGAGAGTTCATATCTTAGAAGGTTTAAAAATTGCACTTGATAATATTGATGAAGTTGTTAAGATCATAAGAGGTGCTGAAAGCGATGAAGATGCAAAAACTAAATTGATGTCACGATTTGGTCTTGACGATATTCAAGCAACAAGTATTCTTCAAATGCGTTTAAGAAGTTTAACAGGCTTAGAAAGAGGTAAAGTTGAAAGTGAACTTGCTGATTTACTTGTAAAGATTGCAGATTATAAAGATATTTTAGCTTCTCCAGAAAGAGTTGATAAGATTATCAAAGAAGAAATGCTTGAAATTAAGAGAAAATATGCTGATGAGAGAAGAACAAAGATTGATATGACAGCCATTGATTACATTGAAGATGAATCTTTAATTCCAGTTGAAAATACTTTAATTGCCTTGACAAACAAAGGTTATATTAAGAGAATGCTAGTATCTGAATATAGAACTCAAAATCGTGGCGGTGTTGGTATTAAAGGTATGACAACTAATGAAGAAGATTTTGTTGAAAAGATGATTAATACAAAGACTCATGATTATGTATTGTTCTTTAGTAATAAAGGTAAAGTTTATAGAATGAAAGGATACGAAGTTCCTGAATTTAGTAGACAAAGTAAAGGTTTACCAATTATCAATTTACTTGCTCTTGAAAAGGAAGAAAAGATTAATTCAATTGTTTCTTTAAGTCCTAATGAAGAAGTTTATAAGTATTTATTCTTTACAACCAAGAATGGAGTAGTTAAGAGAACTAAACTAGAAGAGTTTGATAATATTCGAAATAATGGTAAGATTGCTATATCTCTAAGAGAAGATGATGAACTTATTTCGGTTCAAAAGACAACTGGTGAAAATGAGATAATAATTGGAGCAACAAATGGAAGGATGGTTCGTTTCAACGAAAGTGAAGTAAGAATCATGGGACGTACAGCAAGTGGTGTTCGAGGTATTGATTTAGGCGAAGATAAAGTTGTCGGTGGTGAAGTAATTACATCTGACAAACAAGTTTTAATTGTAACTGAGAAAGGTTATGGTAAGAAGACACCTATTGATGAATATCGTCTAACACATCGTGGTAGTAAAGGTGTTAAGGGATTAAATGTAACTGAGAAGAATGGTAATTTAGTAACTTTAAAAGCAGTCGACGGAAATGAAGATTTAGTCATGATAACGGATGCTGGTATTGTTATTAGAATATCTCTTGAACAAGTCTCTACTTTAAGAAGAGCAACTCAAGGTGTAAGACTTATCAACTTAAAGGATGAACATCATGTTGCAACTGTAACAGTTCTTGCTAATAGTGAAGATGAGGATTCTCAAGAGGGAACAACTGAAACAGTAGAGGCTACAGAGGTTTCGGAAGAACCAATAGAACAAGTTGTTAGTTTGGAAGAAGAAACTAATGATAATGAAAAAGATGTTGATTAATTTAAAAATCACATCTTTTTTTGTGTAAATAAATAATTAGATGTTTCTCAGGCGGTGGATAAAATTTTGTTTTCTGCGAAACTCTCTATAACAAAGATTGTCTTAGTAAACATAGACTACGTATATAATATATACGATTTTTAGAAATCTTGTCAATAGGGTGTACACAAATTTGACATATAATTTTGACTTTTTCGGCTTTTTTTTACTAAATTATTGAATTTAAGGTTAGAATTTGGTATAGTTAAAATAGTAGAAGGAGAATATGTATGACAAGTAAAGTTGAAAAAGATAAAAAGGATTTTTTAGATGCAAGAAGAGTATTGTTAGAAAAATATGGAAGAGATTATATTAGTGCTATTGCTAAACTAAATGCAAGAAACATTTATGATGAAGATGGGTATTTAAATCCAGATCTTGTTTTAACTGACAAAGAAAAGGGAGCCCTTATGCGCATTGTTCCAGAACTTGCAGAGGTATTTAAAAGACCAAGTCAAGAAGAGGAGATTCTTTCAGATTATACAAGAAAGGATGTAAGCAATGGTAAAAAAATAAATGAAGAGTATTTAAAATTTTTGCTTGATGTTATAAAAACAACTGTTAAGATTTCAGCTAATCCTAATCGAGATATAGAAGACATTAGTTATCAAATAGCTGGTATTACTAGTTATAGTGATGAAATAATTGAAAAGTATGGAGAAAGTGTTTATCATTTTGCCATTGAGAATAGTGATTTAGTTAGTTTAATGCAAAATGGACAAATTGTAACACCAGTTATTTCTTTAAAAAGTTTCATGAAAATATTATCTGAAGTTAAAAATATACCTTCTTACATAAATCATAGTGATAATACTTTTCATTACAATGCAATTATCAGTATGAAAAAGTAAGAAAAGTAGAAAAAAGTACTTGTTTTCTAAATTAAAATATAGTAGAATATTATTCGTGCAATAAAAGGCGTGGAACTAGGTCAGGATCGGAAGATAGCAGCCTTAACATTAACCTTTTATGTGCACTTTTATTTTAGGGGAAAAATATGAATGATGAAGAATATATGAATATAGCTTTAAAAGAAGCGAGAAAGGCTTTAAACGAGGATGAAGTTCCGGTTGGAGCAATAGTAGTACTTGATAATGAAATAATTGGAAGTGGGCATAATACACGGCAAAAAACACATGATATAACTAATCATGCTGAACTTATTGCAATAAGGAATGCTAGCAATAAAATAGGCGATTGGAGACTGGATAAGGCAACAATTTATATTACCCTTTCTCCTTGTATGATGTGTGCAGCCGGAATAAATGAATCAAGAATTAAAAATATAGTTATAGGTGCAACTAACCAAGATATCAAAACTAAAGAAGTTGCCAATTTGATTTTAAAAGATAGTAATATAAAAACGGGAATTAAAGAACAAGAAAGTCTTGATTTATTGCAAAAGTTTTTCAAAAAACAAAGAGAAAAAAATAAGTAAAATTTTAGTAAAATTATTTCCTAGGAAATAAGTTTTTTGATATAACCCGAGTTTGACAGTTAATTGTTATAAAAAACTTCGTTTTTCTCAATAGTATCAAGGGATTACGAAGTTTTT
>CANRHS010000037.1 GCA_947630495.1 uncultured Bacilli bacterium
ACTATCAAATCTTTTTCAAATTTATTATATTTCTTGCGTTTATATGTACCATTATAGCACAATTTAGCACATTCTACTACATTTATGTTGATATATTCTAATAAATCTGTTAATTTTTTGCCATAATATCAAAGTTAAAAATCGAACCTAAAGTTCGACTTAATAGCAAAAATTAATTAAATTCATTTTAGCGTATAATATATATTTTTGCCAGATCCTGTCTGTATTAACGTATTATCATCAATCATTTTATTTAAAATATCATTTGCTCTTGTTTTAGAAACTTCCAATAACGTTTCAACTATTAATCTATTTATTTTTTTATTTTTCTTTAAATATTTTACTATTTGTTCTTCTTGGGTTAAGTTTAATGATAATACTTTTTTAGATTCATCAACATAATTTACATTAAATAATGTTACTTTAAAAGCATTATCCGAATCCAATATTAAAGGTTTCTTTTCATATTCTCGATAGGATTCTAAAATTCTTCCTATTCCTGTTCCGAAACTTTCAACATATTTCAATCTATAAAAAATATTTGCTAAATTTGGATTTCGCGATTCTGATACTCCAGTATATAAATCCTTTATACTTATTCCCTTTACCAATCCACCTAAAGAAGTAATTTCATAGTGATCATCAAAAAGTGAAATTAAAATGCTACCTTTAAAATTGTAGTCTCTATGAATAACTGCATTTAATAAAGATTCTCTCAAAGCATATTCTGGATAATCTCTTATATCTTGTCTTTCTAATCCTATTATCTTTCCTTTAGTTTTATTATATAAATCTAAATATTCATAAGTATCATTTACTTGTTTTAAAACCGAACCAGTAAATTCTTTTCTATCTTTAAACTCCATTTTATTATTTCCATTAAAAATAGCACATTTTATAGAGTAAGGACATTCATCTGACAATAGCAATCCAAGATTTGTATATTGCCCATTTAAACTTTTTATATTTAAAGATTTAAATTTATTATCATTTATTTCTATATTATGTTTTCTAAAAATTTCTTTTAAATATTCAAAATGCAAATCTTGATTATTAGAAATAATATTTTCAAATGAACTGCTATTGCTTTCTAATAACATTTTTTTAATAACTTCTTCACTAGCCTGAACTGAAACATTACCATGTCTTAAATATACACCTGAGGATTTTAATCCTTTATCTGCCAAATAGTATGGTTTATTTGGAGCTTCACTAACTTTCACAATAATAATATCTTTACTTTCTATATTTTCAATATATATCTTTGTATAAAGAGTTAAATCAGAGCATATTCCTTCACGAATCATTCCACTTAATGCTTCTAAATCCTTTTCAGCGTTTTTTAATCCAATGATATTACCATTATCATCAATACCTATATAAATAGTTCCATCATTAGAATTAGCAAAAGCTACAACTTCTTTTTTTATATCTTTTGTAAGTTCAACTTTTAACTC
The DNA here is from genome assembly GCA_947630495.1 of uncultured Bacilli bacterium. Classification (GTDB taxonomy): domain Bacteria; phylum Bacillota_I; class Bacilli_A; order RF39; family UBA660; genus RUG591. Next base: position 1,458 of record CANRHS010000037.1, read on the forward strand.
ATTTTTTTGATCTTCCTTGTACATTTTTATCACCAACTATATTATATACTAAATTCAAAATATTATCAATACATTCGACCACTTTTCGACCGCTTTTCGACCACTTTTCGACCACTTTTCGACCACAAAACATTTTGATAAAAAACTTTAAAATTAATTTAATAAACTTTTTTTTTGTAAAATTTAAAGATATTTAAATCTTTTCACTTACAAAGATTTTAGTATATAAAAAGGTGAAGTTTCTTCACCTATTTTAAAATATTACTTATTAGATACTAAATTATTCAGTTATTTTTCTATCAAAAAAAGATTAAGTATTTCTACTTAGCCTCATTATATTCTGTTAATTTATCAAATGCTTTACGAACTTCAACATCATATTTAACATTATCTCTTGAACCATATTCTTTTAGAAGATTTTCTTTTGTAGTATTAAACTTTTGAGAGGTCTCTTCAAGATATTTATCAACATCTTCATCAGTTGCTTCGATCTTTTCAAGTTTAATTATTTCTTCTAAAATTAAACGATATAAAACATTTTGGAAAGCTTGTTTTTCAAGTTGATTACGTAAATCAGCCTCAGTTGTTTTTGTGAATTGATAATATAAATCTAAAGTTATACCTTGATATCTTAGATTTTGTTCAGTTCTTCGCATTAAACTATCAACTTCATCTTCAACCATTTCATCAGGAATATCTACATCAGTATTCTTAGAAATTGCTTCCATTACTTCATCAACAAATTTATTTTCAATATCTTCTTTCTTATGAGTTTCTAAGTGCTCTTTAATTTCACTCTCTAAAGATTCTTTAGAATCAACACCTTCCATACCTAAATCTTCAAAGAAATCGGCATCAAGTTCACGATTCTTCTTTACTTTAATCTCATGTAATTTAACTTTGAATATTGCTTCTTTTCCTTTTAAGTTTTCAGCATGATAATCTTCTGGGAAAGTAACTTTAATATCCTTTTCTGTTTCTTTTTCCATACCAATTAATTGGTCTTCAAAACCAGGAATAAAAGTATTACTTCCAATTACTAAACTATAGTTTTCAGCTTTACCACCATCAAATGGAACCCCATCAATAGAACCTTCATAATCAATGATAGCAGTATCACCACTTTCTACTTTACCATCTTTAATAACAAGTTCGGCATAATGTTCTAGTAAATGTTCAATTTCATGATCGATTTCTTCTTTAGTAACTTCTAGTTTATCTTTCTTAATCTTTAAATCCTTATACTTTTTAATATTAACATCAGGCTTTGTAATAACAGTAAATTCAAATGTTATTTTATCCTTATCAACTTCCTTAATATTAACTAAGGGTCTTGCAACTGGTTCTAAGTTTTCATCTTTTAAAACTTTTTCAAATGCTTCTTGTACTACTAAATCACTTGCTTCATAAAATAAACTATCATATCCATTTTTCTTTACATACATTTCAAATGGAACTTTACCTGGTCTAAAACCATCCATTTTAATATTTTTCTTGTTTTTATCAAATGTTTTCTTTAAAGCATTGCTCCATGCTTCTCCTTCAACAGTAGTTTCAACTACATGTCTATTCTTATTATTTTTTTCCATATTCTCCTCCAACACGTGATATTATAACCTATCTTTCACTTGTTTTCAAGTAAAATTTCACTTTTTAGTCAACTTTTACAAATCTTGCTATATCTTCAACATAAGTATCTGATACTATTCCATACCTTGGTAATAACATTTTATTACTATTCAAGGTTATTCTTTGACGTCCTCCAATGAAAGCCATCGTAAATCCTGCTTCTTTTAAAACTGATATAGCATAGTCATTGTATTCAAAGAAGGGATAACAAAATACGGTTGTACCATTTAAATGATCTCTACTTTTCTTTAAATCTTCTAAAATCTTATCTTTTGGTAAACATTTAAGAGGACTTCCTTGACCTCCTGGACACTCTCCCGTATAATGTAAATTCCAACTATGAGAATGAATTTCAAGATTTTTAGACTCAAATCTTTCTTTTCCACCACCTATTAAGAATAAAGTAGCATGTAAATCAAGTTCTTCTAATACTTTAATTGCAGCATCAACAAAGAAACCATCATCTATTGTTATAACGGCGGTCTTATAAGGAAGTTGCACTTTCTTATCCAAGAACATTTCTAAATCATTCATCGTAGCCGTATAATAACCATTTTCTTTTAAATAAGATAAATGACTTTTAAACTGAGTATCACTTAAACAAATAGTAGAATTAGCATTTAAACATTCCCGTTTTTCTTCAGGATTAGTAGAATCATAGACAAAGTGATAAACTAAAGCTGCAATTGAATCCGTATGACCTAAATCTGTATTCTTATTTTCAACTATTTCTCCTTCATCTCTCTTAATATAATATAAATTATCATTTATTACAACTCCTAAACTTTTCTCTTCTTTAATTGTAATTGGAAAAGTAAATGAAGAGTTAATACTAGCTATTAAAGTATTGCAATCTTTATCTTGATAAAGATTAGTTGTCTCTTTTGTTTTAATACTTTCATTATATGGAACATAATTTAAATAAAATGTATCTTTTTCTTCCTTTTCATATTCCTTTAAATCCTCATAATCAATATAATAATCTTTATCTTTAAGTTTAAAATATCCCTTATCTAAATAAGAATCACTTTCTAAACTTAAAGAAACTCCACTTTTAAGACTACCAACTTCTACCATTTCCGAATTATCTAATTTATATAATTTCTTATCATTAGTAGTTGTAGCCTCATCAAGAAAATAATCTTTGTAATTAACATTTTCTTTCTTATTTTCTTTAACCTCTTTCTTATTTACAACTATTAAACTAGCACCAACTGATACAACTGATAATAATATACATCCAAGTATTACTAATATAATTTTACCCCTTCTACTTAATTTTTTCTTTTTCATATACCCTTACCTTTCACCATAATTATATATTATTTTTTCTAAAAATAAAAGTAAAAATATGAAATATAGTAAATTTTTTTAAAAAAAGTAAATAACCAGTATTTTCATCAAAAAATGATACTTTGAATGATACTTAAGAAATCTTGAAAAATCTTTTTAAATTTGCTATTTAATAATACTTGAATGTCATATATTTTTTTTTAGATTTTAAAAAATGATACTTTAAATGATACTTTAAATGATACTTTAAATGATTCTATAAAATTAAAGAAAGCACATACATGCCTTCTATTTCATACAAAGATTTGTAGAGCCATTATTATTTGAATTGTTATTTTGAATTTTTAAAAGTATTTAATATAATAAAATGCATATAGTAACACAGATGTATTATTTTTCTTGACAATTCAAGAAAATAATTGTATATTATTATTAGAAAAGGAACCTATTTTTATAGAAGAGACGTATTTATACAAGGTACTTCGAGGTTCCTTTTTACTATTTAAATTTTTAATTTTCATATATTTAATTTTTTCTAAACTTTAAAAGTATTCTTAAAGTATTTAGAATAGTAAGCACGGTAACACCGGTATCTGAGAAAACTGCAAACCACATGGAAGATAATCCAAATAGACTAAGAATTAGAATTATTATTTTAATGCCAAGTGCAAAGATTAAGTTTTCTTTAATAATTAAATTAGTATATTTACTTATTCTAATTGCAAGAGGTATTTTTAATAAATCATCATTCATGATAACAATGTCACTGGAAGTAATTGCAGCATCACTTCCAAGACTACCCATGCTAATACCTATCTTGGCTCTTTTTATAACGGGAGCATCATTGATACCATCTCCAACAAAAGCAACTACTTCATTGTTTTCAATTTCTTCGTATTTTAAATATTTATCCTGAGGTAACATACTATAGTAGAATTTAGTAATTCCTAAAGTATTAGCAATTTCTCGAGCAACTTCTTCTTTATCTCCAGTAAATAAATAAGGTTCGATTCCAGCATTCTTTAACTCATTGATGGCAACACTTGCTTCATCCTTAATTCCATCATCAATAAAAATGGAGGCAACATGCTTTGAATTAATATTTAAATGCAAAGACACATCATAATAACAATCATCATTACAGACTTTTTTAGTACCTATCTTAATTAAATCAGAACCTAACTTAAAAGATATACCTACTCCACTTATTTCTTTATAATCTTTAATTTTCTTGGTATTAACTTCTCTTTCACTTAATTTCATGATCGACTTTGCAATGGGATGGTCTGATAAAGATTCACCACATCTTAAAATTTCTATTACCCGATCTTTAGTATAATTTTTATCATGGACTTTGATATCTGTTACTTGAAACTCTCCTGTTGTTAAAGTACCAGTTTTATCAAAGATTATTTTTTTCATTTTAGATAAGTTATCTAAATAATTACTTCCTTTAACTAAAATACCATTTCTTGATGAGGTACCTATTCCTGTAAAGTAAGATAAAGGAACGGATATTGCTATTGCACAAGGGCAAGAAATGACTAAGAAGGTTAAAGCTCTATATAAACTTTCTTTAAATTCTACACCAAATAGTGGTAAAACTAAAACTACAAGGATTGCTAGTATTAAAATAATAGGTGTATAAACTTTACTAAGTTTAGAAACTAAGGTTTCAACATCGGCTTTCTTATCACTTGCATTTTCAACAAGTTCTAAAATTTTAGCAACAGTTGAATCTTTATAAACTTTTAAAACTTTTATTTCAACTAACTCCCCTTCATTTATATAACCAGATAATACTTTATCTTTTAAAGATAATTCTAATAACTCGGATTCTCCTGTTAAACTACTAGTATCAAACTTTGTTTTTCCAGTTACAATCACTCCATCAACAGGAACTTTTTCACCTTTTTTAATGCATAAAATATCTCCAACTTTTACTTCTTCAACTTGAATTTGCACAAGATTTTCTTGAACTTTTAAGTTAGCATAATTTTGTTTTAAAGTTAATAACTCTTGAACCGAATTTCTTGTTTTATTAACCGCTTTCTCTTCTAAGATTTTGCCAAGTAAATATAAAGATGCAACCATCATTCCTTCAAAGTAAGCTCCAATTAAAAGAGCACCGACGGCTGATATACAAATTAATAAGTTTTCATTAATAGTATGACTTTTTATTAACATTTTAATAGCCTTTAAAAATGGTTTATATAAAATAATAGGATATGCAAGATAGATAAATATTTCATGAAAAGGAAATTTAAAACTTCCAATTAAAGTTAAAACTAAAGCACTTATTAAATAGATAATACTATATTCCGCTTTTACTACTTCTTCTTTAATGACTTTAACACCTGGTTCGACCTTATCAATTATAGTATTTATTAACTTAATAGCATCATCATCACTTAAATTTGTTTGATAACTAATCTTTGAAGTTGCATAATTTATAATAACACTCTCGAGATTCGGATTTTCATTTAATTTATCTTCAACTTTTAAGGCACAAGCGGCACAATCTAAATTAATTATTTTATATTTATATGTTTTCATTTAAGTCTCCTAACTAAGTCCATAACCTCATCAATTGTTTCTAATTGATTATTTTTAATATCATCAACCATACAAGTTTTCATATGGTGAATAAGTAACTCTTCCCCTAAACTCTTAATAGCAGCCTCTACTGCTGATATTTGAATTAGAATATCATCACAATGTCTATCCTCTTCAATCATCCGACTTATCCCTTTTACTTGTCCCTCAATCCGATTTAATCTTTTTACATATTTTGAAACTTCTTCCGTGCTTCGATGGGTAATTCTCTTACAACGATTTTCTTCTTTATACATTTTTTCATCCTCCATAATTCAATTATATACCCACAGGGGGTATATAGTCAAGAAATTTTTTTACCAATTTTTTCCAATTTACTTAAAGTTAATTTCTTTTTATCGTATTATAGGGGCATTAAAGGACAAATATTAAATATAATGAGAAAATTATAGTGGTGGTGTTTAATATGAATTTTTCAAAATTAGCAATGTTAAGAAATGATATGGATTTATCGCAAAGACAATTAGCTTTAATTCTTAAAGTCAGTAAATCAACTTATGCAAGATGGGAAACGCAAGAAGAAATTATTCCCCTTAAGCATTTGGCAAACTATTGTCAATATTTTAAAGTATCAATGGATTATATTCTAGGCTTAAGTAAAGAAAATAATTATAAAAAGTATAATTATACTAAAAAAATTGATAGGGTTGTAATTGGAAAAAATATTAAAGATTTAAGAAAGAAATATAAATTAACTCAAAGAGACTTTGCAACTTTCTTAAATACTTCTCAATCAACAATCTGTGCTTATGAATCTGGTAAAACCCTAGTCTTAACAGCATTTCTTTATAGTCTCGCTAAAGAGTTTAATGTTTCCGTTGATAAACTATGTGGACTTGAGAAAAAGCGAACTAACAAAAAAGAAAGTGTTCAAGAAATTAAATCTTAAACACTTTTTCTATAAATCTTTAGACTTTCCTATATAGGTTCTTGGAGTTAGATTAAGAAGAATATCTTTATCTTCTTTTTTTATATCTAAGTTATAAATAAACTCAGTCAACATTTCTTTCGTAATTACTTTCCCTCTTGTTAAATCTTTTAGTTTTTGATAAGCATCTCCTATTTCATATTTTCGAAGCATCGTCTGAATGGCTTCGGCTAAGACTTCATAGTTATTATCTAAATCTTTATTTATTACATCAATATTTACACTTAGTTTCTTCAACCCTTTTAAAGTTTCTTTTAGTCCTTGCAATGAATAACTAAACGATATACCTAAGTTTCTTAAACTTGATGAATCTGATAAGTCTCTTTGCATTCTTGACCTTGGTAATTTATTGGATAATCCCATCAGAATAGAATTAGAAAGTTCAAGATTTGCTTCACTATTCTCAAAGTTAATTGGATTTACTTTATGAGGCATCGTACTACTTCCTACTTCAGTCTTTATAACTTCTAGTTTAAAATAACACATGCTTATATATAACCACATATCAATATCTAAATCTAAAATAATATTATTAATATGTCTTATAATATCTAAAATATCTACTATATAATCATGATTTTCTATTTGAGTTGTTAAAGGATTAAATTCTAAATCAAAACTTTCAATAAATTTTCTTGATAACTCTATAACATCTATCTTATTATAAGCAATACTTATTGCACTATAGTTTCCAGTTGCTCCATTTAACTTAGCTTTAATCTTAACACTTTTTAGTCTTTTAAATTCTTCACTTAACCGGTACCAATAAACCTTAAACTCTTTCCCAACACTAGTTGGAGTTGCCGCCTGCCCATGAGTATGTCCTAACATAACTACATCTTTATTTTTAATACTTAATTCTTTTAAATAGTCAATTAATTCTTCAATTTTTTTGAAGTTAACGTCATTCAAATAATCTTTAAGCATTAAAGCATAAGCTGTATTATTTACATCTTCTGAGGTTAATCCAATATGAACAAATGATATTAATCTTTCTAGTTTTAATTCTCTTAACTTATTATCAATAAAATATTCAATTGCTTTAACATCATGATTAGTAATACTTTCTTCCTTCTTTACTTCTTTATAAGAAGCTAAATTAAATTTATTATAAATATTTAATATTTTACCTATATCTTTACTACTTACTTTAAATTCTATAACTCCCTCTTCAATTAAATAAACTAACCATTTAACTTCAACTAATACCCGATATTTAATATAAGCATATTCCGAAAAATAAGGAGCAACTAACCTTTTTATATCTTGATATCTTCCATCAATTGGACATACTTCATAAGCCATATTTTCTAAATCCATCATAACACCTCAAGTATATTATACTAAATATTTTTAAATAATAAAAGAAAAACCTAACGAATTAACTTAGGTTCTTCTATTCTAAACTCACCTATTTTTAATTTAACTGCTTCAATTCTATCTATTACTTCACTTATACTAATACAATATTTAGAAGCAATATCTCTAAAATATAAAGTATTAAACTTTGAGGCAAATTCTTTATTATCTAAATCAATAATCATATCAGCAATAACTTCAACAAATATTTCTTTTTCAATTTCATCTAAAGAATAAACAATATCTTCTGATATATAATTTTTAAATTTAAAGAAATCAAATTCTTTATTATAATAATTCTTTATAAATAAATCTTTTGTTTCTAAATATAAATTTTCTTTAAAATAATTAATTTCAGACTCTCTTTCTAATATACTTTCTAATCTATTTTTTAATTGATCAATTATTTTTAATCCAAATACTTTAACCTTATCCCTATTATAAAAATCATTTAAATTACTAATAACTTTTTCTATATGATATTTATATATTTCTAATAAGATAATTTTTATTTTAAAACTATAATTTGTCTTATCTATTATGGCATCCTCATTTCTAACTTCTACCAGTTTTTCTAAATTAGTTTCAAACATATTTATATATTTTCCTAAGGGTTCTAAGTTCGAATAATTATTTAGTTTTATTCTTCTAATAAATTCCTGCATAATAGTATTTAAATTATCTTCTTGACTCAAATTTTTTAAAATATTTATTAATGTATTAGTTAAAAAATTACCATATTCTATACCTATTTTTTCATCTTTAAATCTAGTAACTAAGAATTTAAATAAATCTTCATATAAAGAAAATAATTCAAGTTTATTAGTTAATTTACTTTTTTCTAATAGTTCTATTTCTTCATCAAATGACTTAATAAACATCATTCCACCTCGAGGTTATATACTAGCATATTATTAAGTTATAGTCAAGAAAAAAAGCACCACCTTGCGCTCATTCGAGTATGGAGTGGTACATAATTATCATATCATAAATTTTATATTTGTCAATTATATTATCAAAAAAATATATAAAATGGTCGGCTTTTTGTACCAAACATCAAAAATACAAGTTAAGTTTATTTATATTTAACATGTACTTTCCTAATTTAATTACTATATCATTCCTCTAATACACGTAACAGATAATTATTTAATTGTTATTATTTTTTCTAGTTAATGTATATGGTTTACCTTTAACTTCATCAAAGAAACTGCTAGTCAAGTCTTCACTTTCTTCCTGATTAAGATGAGCTTGTACATACGCATGAATGTTTGATTCATCATCGATATCTACTAAAACCGTTTTTTGTTGTAATTGTGGTTCTTCTTCTGGAGTAAAAAATCTTATTCTAGCATTTGATTCATCATAATAATTTGCAAAATTATCAAAGTGAACAATTTTATTTCTTTTTAAATCTAAGAATTTAGCATTTCCAATATCATAAACAACATCATCAATAACAGTTAAAATAACTAAATGTCTAATTTGCGCAATACTATAAACCACTTTCATAAAAGCAGGCACAAGTTCTTTTAATTTTTCATCTTTCTGAAATTCTTTAACTACATTGTCTATTTCTTCTTTTGAAACATCAGTATAAACATTATCATTTCTTCTAGTTATTTCCTCAAATTCTTCATCAGTTAAAAGTTTTCCTCTATTTTCTATTATTGCAAAATAAAACTCATTTAATGGTTTTGATAAAAGAATTTGATTAAATTCTTCTTGTGAATAATTCATCTTATAAGACCTCCCTAAAATCATTATAGCATATAAAATTTAAATTCAAAATAAAACTTACAAAATTTTACACTCTACTATACTTATTCAAGAATATGTAAGACAACTTACAAGCACTTGCTACTCGAAATGGTCATACAGTAAAAACAATTCTAAAATATTATGCTTATTTATTTCCTGATACTGAGCAAGAGCAAGTTATAAGTTTATTAAATAATAAAAAAATAGTACCTAAATAGTACCTAGAAAATAAAAATCCTTATAAAATAAGGATAATATACATAATGGTCGGGAAGACAGGAAAAACTAGGAAAATAATTGACATTTATAAACCCGCTAGAAATAGTAGGTTTATTACTGCTCATTACTATCTATTTCTATATAAAACACTTAAATTCAAAATTTTTAAGGGCTAATTAAGGGCTAGAAAGGAAGGAAGAAATATGTCAGAAATATTTAGAATAAATAAAACGAAAAATTATACAGTAATGAGTAATTATCATTTACAAGATAAAAATTTATCATTAAAAGCCAAAGGACTACACTCTTATATGTTAAGTTTACCAGATAATTGGAATTATTCAGTACAAGGATTAGTCTCAATATCAAAGGAAGGCGTTAAAGCAATTAATTCCATATTAAAGGAATTAGAAGAAAATTATTACTTGAAAAGAGAAAGAAAACAAGAACCTAATGGTAGATTTTATTATGAATATAACATCTATGAAATACCATATATCCAAAAAGGGAGAACGGATAAAGGGAATACCCTAAATGGAACTCAAATAAATACTAATATAATAAGTAATAATAACCAAGATAAAATGGATAAAACATTTAATTCTTTAACTAACGAATTAATTAAAAGAAATTTTATTGATAAATCAGATTTAGAATTATATAGATATGATGATTTATTTAACACTTTATTAAATAACTATGAATATAAAAATATTATTAAAGTATCATGTTATATCATCAAAAAATGGAAAAACAACAAGGGGCTTGATCAGGATGGTAATAAAATTGAGGATAAATTTTCATATTTTAAATCATCAATGATAAATAATTTGATAATAATAAATCAAAGAATTAACTTTGATTGGGAATAAAGAAAGGAAATTTATAATGAAAATAGAATATTTAAAGCAAGGAAATTACTTAATACCTAATTTAAAATTAAAAGAAAACGATAGTTTAAATTTTGGGAAATATGGTTATTTAAGATTAGAATATCTTAAAAAATATAAAAAAGCATTATATCAAACTTTATTAATGAAAGGTGAATTAACTAATCATCTAATATCAATTAATAATGAATGTTCAATAAGATTAAAAATTTTAATGGATAATTATATTAAAAATGATGAAAAACTATCTGAAAAAAGTAAAGAAATTAATCAATTTGAATGGGGAAAATTAATGAATAATTATAAAATTTGTGCTGAAGAAATTATTTTAAAAGAATTAATTTATATATAATTTAATAATTTTATGGAATAGCAAGCACTGCAAATGTACTCCTAACATTTGCCA
>CANRHS010000038.1 GCA_947630495.1 uncultured Bacilli bacterium
AGAAGTCTTTCTTATAATCCTAAGATGATAATTGCTGATGAACCAACCGGTAACTTAGATAAGAAAACGGAAACAGAAATATTAGAAATATTTAAAAATCTTGCTCATGAAGAAAATAAATGTGTTATTATCGTTACTCATTCAGAGAATGTTTGTAAAATGGTAGACAAAGTTTATGATTTAGATAAAAAGAAATAGGAAATTCTAGCAACTAGCTAGGATTTTTTGTTATGTTTTGACTTTATACTAACAACATGGTACAATTATATAGAAAGAGAAATTTTATGGAAAAGATAATTAAAAATATTTTAATAGTTATAAGTTTAGTTATTTATTGGTATTTATTATATATTGTTCATAAATGGTATTTCTTTGATAGTTCTTATTTAAGGGGAGTTATCTTAATAATACTAATTTGTTTAATGTTATTCTTTTATGGAATAATAGACAATAAAAATAAAACTTATAAAAATAATGTTAATTTATATATAATTTTATATTTTATACTTTTAATAAGTGTAACGTTTATTATAGGTCGAGATAAATTAAGATTTTATGATTGGTGGTATGGTGGTCAATATAAACTATTTCATACCATATCAACGCAGATTAAATATGCAACCTTTAAAACTTTCTTTAAGAATATTATTGGAAATAGTGTTATGTTAATACCTTTATCATTCTTATTAATGATTAAAGATAAAAAATATAATAATGTTTTAAGACAAACGTTTATTATTTTACCAATTGTTATTTTAATAGAGATGTTACAAGCATTTACCCATACAGGAATATTTGATATAGATGATATATTTTTAAACTGGGTTGGAACTTTGATATTTACATTCTTAATTACAAGATTTCATTTAATTGATAAGATTAGAAATTTATTTTATAAAGATTATAAGATAAATATTAAAGGAAAAAAGATATTATTTTATTTAAGTGTATGTTTATTAATAATATTTGAAGTTATGATATTAGTAATAAGATAGGAGGAAATAGATATGAAAGAAAATAAGAAAAGTAAAAAAATATTAATAGGTGTTGGAATAGGGATTGCTATTTTAATATATATGATTCCCTTTATTGCAATTATGGGAGGTGTTACTTATAGTATATTAAATCAAACAAAGTATGAAGAAAAAGATAATCAAATTATTGTTAATAAAGATAAAGTTATTATTAATGATATAACTTCTTACTATAATAGTGAAACTGAAGAATATATAATAAGTGGTTATATAAATAATTCAAAGAAAGATTATTCAATTTCTATAACTTTTGATGTATATGATGCTAATAACTATATAATAGGTCAAGCTTATGCAAACTTAGATATGAAAAAAGGAAATAGTTATAAGTTTAAAGCAGTTTATTTTGAAGATGATGCTAAGGAAGTTGTTAGATATAAATTAAGTGATATAGAATTATATTAGAGTAAAAGTCCGCAAACTATTGACTAATGCGGATATTTAGTTTAAAATGATATCTGGTGATAAAAATGATATATTGTGATGATGATTTACATCAATATTTTACAGAAGAAGAATTAGAACAAGTTGCAAAAGAATTAATTGCTATGGAAAATGAACCAGAAAAATATAAAAGTTATAGTAATGTACAAGAGTTATTTGAGGACTTGGATAGTTAAGTATAAAAAGAATATAAATATTTGAAAACGATATTGTCAAATTACTTTATTTGTGCTATTCTGTAGGTGGAGGTAAGAATATGTGTACAGCAATAACATATAAAACAAATGATCATTATTTTGGAAGAAATTTAGATTTAGAATACTCATACAATGAAACAGTTACAATTACACCTAGAAATTATGAGTTTAAATTTAGGAAAGTTGATGGAGTTAAAAGTCATTATGCCATGATTGGTATGGCTTATGTTCAAGATGACTATCCACTTTATTATGATGCAATCAATGAGAAAGGATTAGGAATGGCTGGGTTGAACTTTCCAGGCAATGCTTTTTACAATGAAGTAAAAGAGGATAAAGATAATATAGCACCTTTTGAATTTATTCCTTATATTTTATCTTCATGTGGAACTATAGAAGAAGTTAAGGAAAAATTAAAAAATATTAATTTAGCAAATATTAATTATAGTGACACTTTACCGGTTTCTCCTTTGCACTGGATAATAGCTGATAAAGAAAACTCAATTACAGTTGAAAGTGTTAAAGATGGTTTAAAGATATATGATAATCCTGTTGGTGTTTTAACGAATAATCCAACCTTTGATATTCATATGTTTAATTTAAATAATTATATGAACTTATCCGTAGAACAAGCTGTTAATAATTTTTCGAAAGATTTACAATTAGAACCCTACAGCAGAGGCATGGGAGCAATGGGTTTACCTGGTGATTTATCATCAGCATCAAGATTTGTCAAAGCCGTATTCACCAAGATTAACTCAAAATCAGGAGAAAGTGAATCTGAAAGTATCAGTCAATTTTTCCATATCTTAGGTTCTGTGTATCAACAAAGAGGATGCGTTCATATGGGGGAAGGTAAATATGAAATAACTATTTATAGTTCATGCTCAAATCAAGATAAAGGAATTTATTACTATACAACTTATGAAAATAGTCAAATTACAGGAATTGATATGCATAAAGAAGATTTAGATTCTTCTAAATTAATTAGTTATAAATTAATTGAAGGACAACAAATAAAAATGCAAAACTAAGTTTGCCTAAAAAGCAGACTTTTTAAATAAGGAGTATTTATGAATATAGAAAAAGAAGTATTTAAAAGATGTACAATTTTATATGATAAGTTAATACCTTTTGGATTTACAAAAGAAAATAATGTTTATCTAATAGAGAAAAATATTCTTGATAATAATTTTTTAATTAGAGTTTATATTACTTCAGATGGTATGGTTAGAGGAATGGTTATTGATTTAGCCTTTGGAGATGAATATTCAGGTTTTAGAATTAATAACCAAAAAGGACAGTTTGTTGGTAAAATTAGGGAAGAGTTTACACATTTTCTTGAAGAAATAAGAGATAATTGTACTCTGAAAACAAATTTCATGATGAATCAAGCCAATAGAATAACAAATTTAATAGAAAAAGAATATGGAGATAAACCCGAATTTCTTTGGGAAGGGGAGTCTCATGGAGTATTTCGAAATAAAGATAATCTTAAGTGGTATGGAATTATCATGAATATAAATAAGAATAAACTTGATAAAGAAGACAAAAATGTTGAAATATTAAATGTTAAGTTAGATGAAAATAAAGTTCAAGAACTTTTGAAAAGAAAAGGTTTTTATAAGGCTTATCATATGAATAAAGAAAAATGGATAACAATTATTCTTGATGATACAATTAAAGATGATGAAATAATGTCCTATATCAAGGAAAGTTATCAATTTACAAGTAAACCAGGTGAATGGATAATTCCAGCTAATCCTACTTTCTGTGATACGTTTAGTTTCTTTAAAGAAAAAGATACAATTATGTGGAAACAATCTAATAATGTTAAAATAGGTGATATTGTCTATCTTTATATAGGATCGCCTTATTCATCTATTGTTTATAAATGTCAAGTTGTAGAAACGAATATTCCCTATAACTATGAAGATAAAAACTTAGTAATGAAGAAAGTTATGAAAATTAAATTATTAAAACAATATGAAAGTGGAAAATACTCTATTTCTTTAATGAAAGAATATGGAGTTAGAGCTGTAAGAGGGCCAAGAAGAATGCCTGAAGAGTTAAGAAAACAAATAAAAGATTAAAAAAATAAAAAAGTTTTAAATTGTAACTTAGTAGTAACCTTATATGTCGTATAATTAAATTGTGAAAAGGAGGAACTTTTGTATGGAAATATTAAAAGTTGAAAATTTAACCAAAATATATGGAAAAGATACGACTAAGGTAGTAGCTCTTGATAATGTATCTTTTAATGTCGAGAAGGGTGAGTTTGTTGCTATTGTTGGAGCATCTGGGTCTGGTAAGTCAACCCTTTTACATCTAATTGGAGGAGTAGATAGACCAACATCTGGTAAAGTTTATATAGATGGTCATGATATATTTCAACTTGATGATGATAAACTTGCTATTTTTAGAAGAAGACAAGTAGGACTAATTTATCAGTTTTATAACTTAATTCCAATTTTAAATGTTGTTGAAAATATTACTTTACCATTATCTCTTGATAATCGAGAGGTTGATAAAGAAACTTTAAAAGAACTATTAGAATTACTTGGTTTAGAAAATAGAAAAAATCATCTACCAAATGAACTTTCGGGAGGACAACAACAAAGAACAAGTATTGGAAGAGCCTTAATTACTAATCCAACGATTGTCCTTGCTGATGAGCCAACAGGAAATCTTGATTCTAAAGCAAGTGATGAAATTGTAAGATTACTTAAAAAGACAAATAAAGAATTAAAACAAACAATTGTCATGATTACTCATAATATGGAGATTGCTAAAGAAGCCGATAGGATAATAAAACTTGAAGATGGTAAGATAGTTGGTGACTTTGAATGAATCTTTTAAATAAATTAACAATTAAAAATCTTAAGTTAAATAAAAAAAGAACGATTGTAACGATTATTGGAATTATGTTATCAACGGCTCTTATCTGTGCGGTTGCCTCAATTTATGTTAGTTTTATTAATTCCGTTATTGACTATGAAAAAAGAGCCCAAGGTAATTTTCATGTTGCTTTTTACAATGTTCCAGGTAATGATATCAAGAATTTTCAAAACAATCGTTTAATCTCAGATATTTATGCAACAAAAGATATAGGATATGCTAAGTTAAATACTAAAAATGATTATAAACCTTATGCTTTTATTAAAGGGTTTAATGCATCATCCCTAAAAAATCTAGCCATTAATTTAACTGAAGGAAGATTACCTGAAAAAGATTATGAAATAGTAATACCCACCCATTTAGAAACAAATGGCAGAGTTAAGTATAAGGTAGGCGATGTAATAACTTTAAATGTTGGTAAGAGAGTTACAAGTGATGGGTATGAACTTGATCAAAGTAATCCATATTACCCTGATGATATAATTGAAGAGGTTGATGGGAAAGATAATATTTTACAGAATAAATCCCATGAAAAAATAATTGATACAGTTACTAAGACTTATAGAATAGTTGGAAAAATTAATCGACCATCATCAAAAATTGAAAGTTACTCAGCACCAGGTTATACTTTTATTACTTATATTGATAATATAAATACTCAAGAGAAAGTTGACTTATATGTTAGGTATACTAAAGATGGATTAAAAGATGTTTATAAAACAACTGCTAATATCTTGGGACTTAAAGAAAGTGAATTTTATCAAGGATTCTATAATCCAAATTCCTTTCCAGATTCTGCATCTAGTTATCAAAATAGTAAATATCAAGTAAGTATAAATGATTATTTAGTAGGACTTGAAACAAACCCAATTGAATCAAGTGAAATAGAAGGCTTAGGAATTGTTGTTATAATAGTTATTTTAATTATTATCTTTACATCAGTCTTTTGTATTAAGAATAGTTTTGATATTTCCATTACTGAAAAGATAAAACAATATGGAATGTTAAGAAGTATCGGAGCAACTAAGAAGCAAATTAAGAAAAATGTTTTCTATGAAGCAACTATTCTCGGATTAATTGGAATACCTTTAGGAATACTAGCTGGTCATATAGCAACTATTATTTTGATTATGATTAGTAACTATTACTTAAAAAGTATGATAGATTTAAATCTTAATTTCTCATTTTCTATTATGGCCTTAATAATATCTATAATTCTTGGAATTATAACTATTTATGCATCGGCTTTTAGAAGTGCTAAAAAAGCATCTAAAATATCACCAATTGATTCGATTAGAAATAGTGCTGCCATTAAAATCAAAGCAAACAGTATTAAAGCTCCAAAGTTTATTAAGAAAATATTTGGAGTAGGAGGAGAAATATCTTATAAAAATTTAAAAAGAAACAAGAAGAAATATCGAACAACTGTTATCTCAATTATTGTCTCCGTTGCAACTTTCATTGCTTTATCAAGTTTCATGAGTATGGCGATGTCTAGTGTTTCAGATGAACTTAAAATATCAGATTATACTTTAATGCTTTATTCTTATGATTTTACAGGGGATGGATATAAAGAACTACTTCCCGCAACAACTCTTGATAATATAGATGATTATTCCGTTATAAGTAGTGACTCTTATAGAATTCAAAATGCTAAATATAATAAAGAATATGTAAAATTTTATAATTTAAATACTGAGGCAGATACAGATGCTTATATAAATTTGGTTACTTTAGGAGACTATCAATATCAAAAATATATAAAAGAACTAGGTCTTAAACTAGATGATATAAGTGATAAGGCAATTCTAATGGACTATAATCAAGAGTCCAGGTTAAAAGATAAAGTAATTGAAGAATATGAATATAAATATATGCAAGAGTTTAACTATAAAGTAGGTGATAAAATAAGTGGAATTTCAGGACGAACAGGTGAAACTTCAACTCTTGAAATAGGATATATTACAGATAAAAAGCCGTTTGGTTTAAAAAATAATAACAATAATCTTTTGATTGTAAGCGATAAAGTCTTTGATAAACTTACCAAAAGAAATACTATTCAAATATATTTTAAATCAAATAATACCAATAAACTTCAAGATGATATAGAAGATGCCTTAATTGATGTTGATATTAACTATAGTCTTAGTAACATTGAAGAAGATGTTAAAACGATGCAAAACTTATTTACTTTAGTTGGAATATTCTTATATGGTTTTATAATAGTTATCTCTTTAATTGGTATAACGAATATCTTTAATACAATTACAACTAATATGAGTCTTAGGAGAGGAGAATTTGCTATGCTTAAATCAATAGGTATGACGAGATTAGAATTTAACCATATGATTAGATTAGAAAGTTTATTCATGGGACTTAAATCTTTATTATTTGGAATACCGATCGGAACAATTCTTTCATATCTAATTTATTTCTTCTTAAGAAGAGAAGAAGAAATATTCTTCACTCCACCTTATCTTGCTATCTTAATTGCAATTTTAGTTGTCTTTCTTCTAATCTCTCTAATCATGAAATATTCAATTAACAAGATAAATAAGCAAAATACCATTGAAACAATTAGAAATGAAAACATTTAAACTAAGGGCCATAGCCCTTTTTGTGATATAATAATAAAGAAAGGGAATAGATATGATATTACTAATTGAAGATAATGAAAGTATTATAAAAGGATTAACTTATAGTTTAGAAAAGAATAATTATAAATTAATTTCCAAAACGAATATTAAGGATACCAAAGAATATTTACAAGAACCAAGAGAAATAGATTTAATTATATTAGATATTACTTTAAATGATGGAGATGGGGTTAGTTTATATAAAGATATGATTAAAGAGTTAAATATTCCAACTATCTTTCTAACAGCTGATGACACCGAAGATATGATAGTTAATTGCCTTGACCTTGGAGCAGAAGACTATATTACAAAACCCTTTTCTACAAAAGAGTTACTAGCAAGAATTAAAAGAATTTTACTTCGAAATCAAAAAACAAGTATTATTAAAGTTAAAGATATAACTTATGATTTAGATAAATTAATAATTAAAAAGAATAATACTATAATTGAACTTACCCCTTTAGAGTTAAAACTTATTAATTTACTATTTATAAACTTAAATAAAGTAGTTAATAGAAATACTATCTTAGATAAAATATGGGAATGGACTGGTAACTTTGTTGATTCCCATACCGTAACAGTGTATTTTAATCGAATAAGGGAGAAATTAGGTACGGATATTATTAAAACAATTAAAGGAATGGGGTATATGATTGATGAAGAATAAAATTAATTTACATAAGTATTTAACTAAAACTTTAATCTTAGCATTAATTTTAATAAGTATCTTTCTAATCTTAAATATATATGAATATAATACTTATAAAAAGAACTTTAATAAAAAATTAGATACTCTTGTTAATGTAATTGCCAGTAGATACAATATAGATAGTAATGATATAATTGAAATATTAAATAGTAAAGATAATAAAGAAGATATCTTAAAACGATATGGAATAGATATAGAAACAACAGATATCCTTAAAGAAAATAAAAAAGTTAATCAGATATTTATAACTTTAAATATTTTGTTTTTAATAATAAGTTTTAGTTTATTAGTAAGAATATTTATTAAATATAATAAGAAAAAAGAAGAAGATATAAAAGAAATTACTAATACTTTAAATAATATAAATAAAGGGCATTATGAAATAGAATTAGATTCTTTAAGTGAAGATGAATTATCTATTTTAAAAATGGAATTATATAAAACAACAATTAAGTTAAAAGAAATGGCTTTAAATTCTAAGGAAGATAAATTGAATTTGAAGAAGTCTTTAGAAGATATCTCCCATCAATTAAAAACTCCTCTTACTAGTATTTTAATTATTTTGGATAATTTAATTGATGATCCGGATATGGATAAAGAGATAAGGGATGATTTTATCAGAGATATAAAGTTAGAAACTAGTAATATTAATTTTTTAATTCAAGCTCTTTTAAAGTTATCAAGATTTGATGCTAATACAATTAAGTTTATTAAAGAAAATGTTAGTATTAAAGAGTTACTAGATAAGTCTATTCGAAATGTTTCTACTTTATGTGATTTAAGAAATATTAAGATTGAAGTTAAAGGAAATATAAATAGTAAGATTAAATGTGATTTAATGTGGCAAGTGGAAGCCCTTACTAATATTATAAAAAATTCAATTGAACATTCAAATGACAATAGTAAGATAGAAATTATCGCCTCAGAAAATAAAATTTATAAAAGTATTACGATAAAAGACTTTGGCGAAGGAATTAAGGAAAAAGACTTAAAACATATCTTTGAAAGGTTTTATAAGGGAGAAAATAGTAAAAGTGATAGTATTGGAATAGGATTATCTCTTGCTAAAACCATAATCAATGAAGATAATGGAGAAATTAAAGTTGAAAGTAATAAAAATGAAACAAGATTTATAATTAAGTATTTTTTGTAAAATAATTGTCAAATTAAAGATATTTATTACTATTTAATATTATTATGTGATAAAATTAATAAGGCTAAAGGAGTAATTATGATATTATTAATTATACATTATATATTGTTCAGTATAATATTTATATATGGTTTATATTTTGCGGTTTTAGGTATATTAGGAGTAATAAAGAAAAATAAAAATATAGAAGTTTCTAGTAAGAAAAAAAATAGTTTTGCTATCTTGATACCGGCTCGGAATGAAGAAAAAGTTATAGGTAATTTAATAGATAGTTTAAATGAGCTTGATTATCCAAAAAGTAAGTATCAAGTTTATGTAATACCAAATAACTGTACTGATAATACTAAGGATGTTGCAATTAAACATGGGGCTAGGATAATAGAATGTAATATTAAAACGAGAACTAAGGGTGATGTTTTAAAGTATGCTTTTAATAAGTTAGAAGATGAAAAGTGTGATGCCTATTTAATTTTTGATGCTGATAATGTTGTTTCAAAAGACTTTTTAATTCATGCCAATAACTATTTAGAAATGGGATATCAGGTTGGACAAGGTTTTCGGGATGCTAAAAATCCAAGTGATAACTGGATAAGTGGAAGTTATTCAATTTTCTATTTAATTCAAAATGTTTTTTTTAATCATTCAAGAGTAAATTTAAATGCTTCTTCTTCTCTTAATGGAACTGGGTTAATGATAAAAAAATCTTTAATTACAAAGAGAGGTTTTAAAACTTTATCGTTAACTGAAGATATGGAGTTTTCAGGACAATGTGCTTTAGAGAATGAAAAAATTGCTTTTATGGAAAGTGCTATTACCTATGATGAGTATCCCAATAAATTTAAAACAGCCTGGAAACAAAGAAAACGTTGGTCAGCTGGTGTTTTAGAATGTAGAAAACTTTATTCTTTTAAATTATTCAAGGACTTTTTTAAAACACATAACTTATCATCTTTAGATAATGCAATGCTTTTTTTAGGACCAACAATGCAAGTTCTTAGTTTAATAGATTTCCTTCTTATTTGGTTATATCGAATAATTAGTAATCAATTTGTATCAACAATTAGTTATATATTAACAATTGGTTGGGTATTCTATTTACTTGGTTATTTAGCAGATGTTACAATTAATACCTTTGTAGTTAAATATAAACAAAAAAGTTTTAAAACTTTATATAAAGGAATATTTATGTTTTTAATCTTTATATTTACTTGGATACCAATTAATATTTTATGCATCTTAAAGAAACAAACGAAGTGGGAAGAGATTAAGCATAATAGAAATGTTAAAATAGATGAAATAAAAAAAGTTTAGAAATTTAAGGTAGATTAATGCAATCTATCTTTTTTCGTGTTATAATTATAATAGGAGGGTGTAAATATGAATAATACTTTTACAATGATTACTAAAGATGGGGAAATAGAATATGAAATACTTGCAACTTTTAAGATGGAAAAAACTAATAAAAGCTATTTAGTTTACACAGATAATACATATTCAGATGGTAAATTAAATATATATGCAGGCATGATTGATGCAGAAAAAAACCTAAAAGATATTGAGACAGATGAGGAATGGGCAATGGTCGAGAAAGTTCTTAAGAAGAGTTATATAAAGGAGTAATATGTTAACAGATTTATTATTAGTAACTAATCAAGGATTAGTTCAAGTAGGAGAAATTACTAAAAGAAAAGTAATAGATTATAAATTAAATAAAAGATGTCCAAGAGAAGATATTGTAAAAGTTAAATTACCGCCTAAAGTTATAAGTGATTGTTATGTTGATATATCAGAACTTGAAAAAAGAAGGTTTGGCGAAATATTAGCACATTTTACAAGAGTAATTGAAAGAAATTTTATTAGTTTAGATTTAGATTATTTTTATAATAATATAAAAACTTTAGATATCAAGAAATTTCGGGAAAGTATGGTAAATCAAAATATTTTAGGAGAATATGGTGTTGATACTAATGAGATTATATTATATACCAACTGCAAAGATACAATTTATCATGAATTATTCCATATGGCCAGTAGTTGCTATCGAAGAGATATTTATTTTTCAGGTTTTAGTCAAGATTTAGTTGGGCAAGGATTAAATGAAGGATATACCGAGTTTTTAACTAGAAGATACTTTGGTAATGAAATGAAGGCAAGGGTTTCCTATGAAGATGAGGTTTCTTTAGCAAGTTTCATAGAAAAAGTAGTAGGTCGTGCTAAAATGGAATCCTTTTATTTAAAGGCTAATTTAAAAGGTTTATTAAAAGAAATGCGTTCTTATTTAACCCAAGATGAAGTAGTTACATTAGTTTCTAATATGGATAAATTAAGACATTTATATATATCTGATGAGAAAGATTTTTCTGCAAATTTATATTTAGAATATTTAAGAGAAAGTTATTTACTTATTTTTCAGGCTTTTGTAAGAAAAATGGTAAAAGAATATCAAGAGACTTGGTTAAGTCCTAGGACTATGGATAGAAGAGTAAGAGAATTTTTACCCAATGACGTTATAGAGGTTGATATATGGGGAACAATTTATCAGGTTGCAAGTATGGATGATTTTATAGAGATATTTAAAAGTGAATTTGCTAAAATAGAAATTTATTTTGATGAAAGAGAGGTGAAGAAATGAAAAGTAAAGTAATAATGATAGTTTGTGGCTTAATTATCTTAGTTTCGATAGTAGGTGCAATTGTTCTTGTTAATTCAAAGAATTTTAATGTTCCTAAAGAAGAAAAAGAAATTAATTTAGGTAAAACTTTAGTTATTTACTATTCAGCAACGAATAATACTAAAAAAGTTGCTAAGGAGATTGCTAGTCAATTAGATGGTGATTTATTTGAAATAGAACCTGTTAATAAATATACATCAGAAGATTTAGATTATAATAATGCTGATTCAAGAGTATCTAAGGAACATAACGATGAGACTTTAAGAAATATTGAATTAAAAAGTATTGATATTAAAGACTATGCAAATTATGATACTATATTTATAGGATATCCAATTTGGTGGGGGGAAGCTGCTTTCCCAGTTACTAGTTTTGTTGCTAAATTTGATTTTCAAGATAAAAAAGTTATTCCTTTTGCAACATCTGCATCATCTAGTTTAGGTGAAAGTGCAAGTAAATTAGCTAGTTTAACTAAGAGTGGTACTTGGCAAGAGGGAAAAAGATTTTCTAGTAATGCTAGTCACGACGAGATAAAAACTTGGCTTGCTAGTTTAGATTAAAAAGACATAGGTGATTACTTAATTTCATTGATAAACAAATTAAAAAAGAAAACGTTAAGTTTAAAGACTATAAAACTATTGAAGTAGTTATCAACCTGGAAGAATAACGTTACTATTCACAGCCTAGGGCACGATAAAAGGGAGCGATGAATTCTATTCTTCACTCTTTTTTAGTATATCCGAAA
>CANRHS010000039.1 GCA_947630495.1 uncultured Bacilli bacterium
TATTCATGCAAACAAAGCTTGCCTTTGTTTGTTACCAACTTTTTAAATCGTATACATTTTAACTAATGATTAACATACTCAATCAACAGATATCCATGTAAAGTTTACATATTTTTTCTTTCATTTTAAAAGACAAATGTTGCCATTTGCCTCTTTGTTTTAGTAGTTTCTATATCTACTACCTAGTATAATAGCAAGTAGGATATAAAGTACTACAATAATTAAAAAACCATTGTCGCCTCTGCCACAAGAAGTGCAAGAAGTAACAGTTTCACTAGATTGACAATTCATAATATTCCCCTTTCTAATTATATATAATTACCTAGAATAATTACTAATAATATAAATAAAACTAAAACAATTGCATAAGATGAAGTATTATTACACATAATTAATTCCTCCTTTTTTAACGTATTCACATTATTTTATGGTAAAAAATTAATAATGTGAGGGCAAAAAATAGAAAATGTGTAAAAAACAATTGTTTTTTTTCAATTAATTTGTTATGATAGTAATTGTTCAAGAAGGAGGAATATTATTTATGAAAAAAATATTAATGACTATTTTTACATTTACTTTATTATTACTTACGGTTGGATGTAAAAATAATACTACATTAAAGGAAGGAAATGATACTTTAGTTTCATTTAAAGATTCTAGTTTAAATATCAAAACAAGTGATTTATATAATTCTTTAAAAGATAAGTATGGTATTAATACTTTAATTGATATGTTAGATAAGAAGATCTTAGATAAAGAATATAAAGATACTGATCAAGTTAAGAGTTATGTTGATACTCAAGTTAATTCATTAAAGAATTATTATAAGACTACAGAAGAATTCTTACAATATATCAATAATTATGGATATAAAGATGAAGATGAATTAAGAGA
This sequence comes from uncultured Bacilli bacterium, assembly GCA_947630495.1. Taxonomy (GTDB): domain Bacteria; phylum Bacillota_I; class Bacilli_A; order RF39; family UBA660; genus RUG591. Next base: position 895 of record CANRHS010000039.1, read on the forward strand.
ATACTTTAAATTAAACTATAAGAGAAACTTAGCTGTTGAAGATTTTGTTGAAGGTAAAGTAACTGATAAAGAAATTGATGATTACTATACTAATAAAATCATGGGAGATATAACAGGAAGTCACATCTTAATTGAAGTTAATACAACTGATTCAATGACTGAAGAAGAAAAAAGAACAACTAAAGAAGATGCTAAGAAAAAGATTGATGAAGCTTTACAAAAACTTAAAGATGGATCTAAATTTGAAGAAGTTGCTAATGAATACTCACAAGATGAAGCAACTAATAAAAATGGTGGTAAAATGGGAACATTTAATCCTAATACCTTAGATGATGTAACTCGTCAAGCTTATGAAAAAGTTAAAGTTGGTTCTTACTCTGATGTAATTGAAACAGAATACGGATATGAGATTTTCTATAAAGAAAAAGAAGCTGATAAACCTAAAAAAGAGGAAGTTAAAACTTATATCTTAGAAACTTTAAGAGATGAAAAACTTACCCAAGACTCTAAACTTCAATATGAAGGATTAAAAGCTATTCGTGAAAAATATGGTTTTGAAATTAAAGATGATGATTTAAAAACATATTATGATAATACAATGACTAATTTAATGAAAAATACTGAAAGTGAGTAGTTATTACTCATTTTTAAATGGAGATGATAAAAATGGAAATGGAATATTCTTATAAAACATATGCTAAAGAAACTAATAGAGTTAAAGGAGAACATAGATTTGCAACTATAAGTGATTTAAATTTAGAAAAAGATATCTCACATCATGAACTTAATGATTTATTCTTAAGTATCTATGATAAATATCCTGAATGTTTATTCTTACTTGGTAATATGTTTCCCTTCTATTATTTAGAAGATAAAGAGTTTAAAAAGAAGATTTTAAATTTGTATAAGTTATTTTTAACTATTACAAAAGTTTATGTTGTCTTTGGTGAAACAGATTATAAGTTAGCAGATAACACTAAAGTAGAAAAAGAAAGACTTGATGATTTCTATCAAGAATTAGGTATTACGGTTTTAGATAATCGAATTGAAAGAGTAAATGGTATTAGTTTAATTGGATATAATCGTGATCCTAATCTATATAGAACTAAGAATATGGATGCATTAAGAAAAGATATTCAAGGACTTATAAGTAATATAGAAACTCTTTTAAATAAAGATACTTATAAAATATTCTTAACTAATTCGCATAGAGATTTAATAAAACTAGAACTTGATTTCTTTAATAATATTGACATGATTATCTCAGGACAACTTCCTAAACCAAAAGAAATAAAAACTCAAGGATGGCTTGAGAGATTAAGAGATAAAGAAGATCATAATTTACTAGAAACTGATGGTCTTACTATTATTGGTAATGGTGGAGTTAATGTTGATAACGAAAAGAACTTTAATCAAGGAGAAGTTGATTTAATTAGAATTAAACAGAAAAAAAGATAGGCACGCCTATCTTATTTTATTAATTCCATAACTAAACTTATTACAAAGAAGGAAAGACCAAGTAAGAAAGTTATTCTACTAATTAATAACTCACTTCCTCTTTCTTTTCTTTTATTAAATAAATCCATTGAACCACCACTGATAATTTGACTAGCTGGCTCGGCTTTACCACTTTGTAATAATACAATTATAATTAATAAAATAGAAATTATTAATAAAACTATTTGCATATAATCAACCTCACTCTCAATAAGATACCATATATTAAGAAAAAATTCAAGTTTTTCTTAACTTTCTTTTAAAGAAATTTACTAATTTTAAGAAAATTATAGCTATTATGCTTCCTAATGTATCAACTAAGACATCAGTCATTTGACCACTTCTTTCATTTATGAATAGTTGGTGTACTTCATCAGTTATAGCATAGAAAATACAAAATAATAAACTAAAGATAAGTCTTTTCTCAATATTAAATTGGTACATTACATAATATGTTAATAAATAAAGAATAAAATATAAAAACATATGAGCAAGTTTTCTAATAATAAATACAGTTACTGGATAAATTGAAATATCTATTTTCGGATTAAATATCTGTAAAAATTCATTGACTAAATTTACAACAAAACTACTACTATTACTAGATAATTCTCCATTTTGATTTGAAAAAAAGAAGATTAAAGATAACCATAAAATTAAGAGAATTATACTAATAATTTTATTTCTTTTATCTTGCTTTGTGAGATTCATATTCTGCCTCTAATTCAGCTCTTCTTTCATTTATATAATAAGCTTGCATTGTTACTTGTTGTTCTAATATAGCAATTTTTTGTTCTAACAACTTTATTTGTTCTTTAGTCATATATTCTTCATATTTATTAATCATTTGTCTTTTAAATCTTTCAACTTCATTTAAAGCAATCATTAAAGTTCCAGCTGGATCTTCATCATCTCCATCATTATAAATATTAGCAATTAAATCAATTAATTTTTTTATTTTTAGATTTATTTTTTTATTAATTAATTTTTCAATAAAACTTGGATTAATTATAATCATTTTATTAACATTAATAGCATCTTTTAATTTAATATTTTTATTTTTGGATGTCATATTAAATCCTGCTAATTTTTCATATTCAAAGTAATTGATTGTTTTTTTATTTTTTTCTTTAACAACTAGATAATGAACATTACTCATCCTGCGCCTCCCTTAAGTCACTTCTTAATTTATTAGTTTTCTTGATTTGTTCTTGTAATCGATATTCTTTTATTTTTTCATGATCGCCACTTAATAATACATCAGGTACCTTCATACCTCTATATTCTCTTGGTTTAGTATAAGTTGGATAATCAAGTAAGTTATTATTAAACGACTCACTTTCTAAACTTTCTTTATCAATTACACCGGGAAGTAATCTTATTATAGCATCACTTATAATCATCGCAGGAAGTTCTCCTCCGGTTAAGATAAAATCTCCAATACTAATAAAACGATCACAAATTAATTTAATTCTTTCATCAAATCCTTCATAATGCCCACATAAAAGAATTAGATGTTTAAACTCGCTTAATTCAACGGCCTTTTTTTGATTAAATACTTCTCCTTCAGGAGTTAACATAATAACAAGGCTATCAGGAGTTTTAATACTTTCAATACAATCAAAGATTGGCTGACAGCAAAGAACCATGCCGGCTCCCCCACCGTATGGAGTATCATCTACTTTTCCATGAGGGTCAAGAGTATAATCTCGAAAGTTATGAATATTAACTTCAACTAAACCTTTATCAATTGCTCTTTTAATAATTGATTCATTTAAAAATCCCTCAAACATATTAGGAAATAAACTTAAGATATCTATTTTCATAATAAACCCATAACCTCCTCTATTATTATTTTCTTGTTTTTAAAATCAACTTCTTTTACTAATTCTAAGGGTACATATTTTGAATTAACTACTAATAATTTTTTAGAATTATTTAATAAAACTATATCTTCTACTTTTCCTTTTAAAGTATTATTCATATAAACTTCTAATCCAATTAAATCAGTATCTAAATATTCATCTTTATCTAGTTTAATTAAAGATTTATCAATATAAACTAAACTTCCTTTTAAATCTAGAATTTGATTTATATTAGTTATTCCTTCAAGCGTTACCATATCATATTCTTGATGTACTCTATAACTAGTTATTTTAAAATCTTTATCACCTATTTTAATAATATTACCTATTTTAAATACTTTATCTTTATATTTAAAATTAGATTTTATTTTTATTTCTCCCTTAATACCATGTGTTTTAACATATTTACCTATTAATACTAAATTCATAATTCACCTAATTCATATTCTAAAATACTAGTTGCAACAGCAACATTCAAGCTTTCGACTTCCTTATTCATTTTAATATATAAGTTCTTATCACAAAGTCTACTTATGTTATCACTTACACCTTGCCCTTCATTACCCATTACAAGTGCTATTTTTTTACTTTTTATTTCTTTAACATCAACACCATCCCTGACATTAGTTCCAAGAATTAAATAATCTTTCTTTTTTAATTCACTAATTATATTTTCTAAATTACATTTTATTATATTAACTTTAAATAACATTCCTTGGGTTGCTCTTATAACTTTTTCATTATATAAATCAACGGAATTTAAACTTAAAATGATATCTTTAAAATTAAAAGCTAAACTACTTCTAATAATTGTACCTAAGTTACCAGGATCTTGAATATTATCAAGTAATAATACTTTATTACTAGTAATTTCTTTTTTATCTAAAAACTTACATACTCCAATCATCTTAGGAATACTTTCTAAACTTGATAATTTAGTTATAATCTCTTTAGTTACAATTGTATAATTAAAGTCTATTGAAATATCTTCCATTACTAATAAATCAACTAATACTTGATTCTTAAGAGCTTCTTTAACTAAATGTTCTCCTTCAATTAGAAATAATTCTTCTTGGTCTCTATACTTCTTATTTTTTAATTTTAAATACTTTTTAATCTTTTCATTATTAAGGCTAGTAATCATCATTAACCACTTCCACCTATATAATACCATATCTTACTTTTAAATTCCATTAATATTAAAAAATTTTTCAAAAAATTGCATTTTTGTGTTGACACACGACATATATTTGTGATACAATGTAAATGTAATCGAAAGATTATAGATATTTACCGAAATGTTAGTCGCTTTAGGTGGTGCGTCTGCTAAATGATCCTAGTCGTAAATGTTAGTCACTTCTAGGTGGTGTGACTAATAAATTATCCTAGACGAGTAAATATCTTGTAAATGTTAGTCGCTTTAGGTGGTGCGTCTGCTAAATGATCCTAGTCGCAAATGTTAGTCGCTTTAGGTGGTGCGTCTGCTAAATGATCCTAGTCGTAAATGTTTAAAAAAACTTTGTTTCACAAAAGCAAAGTTTTTATTTATTTTCTATTGATTTTTTATCAATTATTTGTTGCAATTATATTGAGGTGAGACTATGAAAATAAAAACAGGGTATTTATACCATCTAAAAGATGAATTTTTTGAAAAATATCAAGGATTAGGACTTATGAATAATCATGAGTTTGAGCATTCTAGGCCTTCCTATCTAGCAATTAAGGATAAAGATATATTATGGTTTATTCCTTTAAGTACTAGAATAGAAAAATATCAATCACTAATTCAAAAAAAGATTAAAAAATATGGTGAATGTTCAACTATTTTAATTATAGAAGTTTCTGGTTACAAGCAAGCTGTCCTTATTCAAAATGCTTTTCCTACTTTAGAAAAGTATATTAAAAATATTCATACTATTAAAGGAAAACAAGTAAAAATACCTTTAAATGTTCAGAACAATATACTTGATGCATTAACTCAAACATTGGCTTTGAAAAATCATGGAACTAACTTATTCTTCACAGATATTGACAAAATGGAAGAAATGATTAAGAATGAAATAAACGTTTCAGTTTAATAATTAATTCGTACAATTTGTACGAATTTTTATTTTAAAAGCATAAACTTAAATGGTGATATAAATGAAAAAATATTCTAAACTCTTAATTATTGCTGTTACTTTATTAATGATACTATCACTTTTCATGATTTATTCAGCAAGTTTTGTTTGGGCAGAATATAAGTTTGATAATAAATTTCATTATGTCTTAACCCAAGGTATGTTTTGTTTAGTTGGAGTTATTATTTTATTTATTATATCAAAAATTAATTATAAATTTTATTATAAATATTCTAATATAATTTTATTTACTTGTATTATTTTACTTATCTTAGTTTTAATACCAGGTTTAGGAGTAGTTAGAAATGGTAGTCGTAGTTGGTTTGGAATAGGTTCATTTGGTATTCAACCAAGTGAGTTTTCAAAACTGGGTTTAATTATATTTACAAGTAAATATTTAGAAAAAAGTAATAAATTCTTAAAAGATTATAAAAAAGGAGTCTTCCCTATTTTATTTATATTATTTTTAATATTTGGTCTTATTATGTTAGAACCTGACTTTGGAACTGGTATGATTATAATCTTAACTATAATTGCTATGTTATTTGTTGCTGGTGTTAATATGAAGTTCTTCATGGGACTTGGGGTAATTGGTGTAATTGGTATTGTTGTTTTAATTATCATAGCACCATATAGAATGGATAGAATTACTTCTTTTATTAATCCTTGGTCTGATCCTTTAGGTACAGGATTTCAAATTATTCAAAGTTTATATGCTATTGGTCCTGGAGGTTTATTTGGAGTTGGTTATTTAAATAGTAGACAAAAAAGTTTTTATCTTCCAGAACCTCAGACAGACTTTATATTTTCTATTATTGCAGAAGAGTTCGGTATAGTTGGAGCTTTAGTTGTTTTAACTTTATTTGGTATTATTCTTTATTCAGGTTTAAAGATTGCTTTAAAACAAGAAAATCTTTTTAAAAAGTATTTAGCCTTTGGTTTAATCTTCCAATTAATTGTTCAAGTTATTATGAATTTATCAGTTGTTATCGGTTTAATACCAGTTACTGGAGTTACTCTTCCCTTTCTATCTTATGGAGGTTCTAGTTTACTTACTAGTTTAGTAGGTATAGGAATACTTTTAAATATTTCTAAATTTGAAGATAGTTAAAAAATTCAAGATTAGTTCTTGAATTCTTCTTATTATTCCACGTCCGGTCTAGCCGCAATAATTTGAGTAACACATACTTGCCAGTCATTATCTTCATAACCATAAATAGTTAAGCCATCTTTATGAGTAGGTTGTGCCCAAGGGGAATAGGTATCTTGCTCTTCAAAAGACCCATGTAGTTTTTTTATTTCCTCACAACTCTTTTTTACTTTTAAAGTTTTAAAAGTTCCATAGCGAGTAATACTATTAACCCCATTGTAATCAAAAACATATCCCCCTATATACTTAATTCCACTTCCTATGGTTACTTCTTCTAATTGATTTACTTCAAAAGCCTCACTATCTATCCATTCAACACTATCTGGTATTTCTACTTTTGTTAAGTTATTATTAGAAAAAGCATCAACTCCTATTATCCTTACTGTATTTGGTATTACTACACTTATTAAACCTTTATTGCTAAATGACATTGACCATTCACCTTCTGAAAAAGCCATTGGTTGAATATAGCCTTCATTATAACTTTTAATAGCACTTCCTATAACTGTTACTTTATGTCCATTTATAGTACTTGGTATATTTACCTTTGTTCCACAATCAGTATCATAATTAGTTATCATTATCTCTGTATCTCCATTATGTTCAAATTCTTGTGTCATAAAACAACTAGCATTTTGAGGTGGTACAGTTTCAGGGTCTTTTACATATGGTATATATAATATTTTCTTAGGAGTAAAGTCTCCATTTACATTTACTTTTATACTTGCAAAAACTCTCTTCCATGTTTCATTATCATAATCTGCTCCTTCTATATTTCCTATTGTTGTTTCATTTCCTATCCACATATATAATCTATATACTCTTTTTATTTCTTCTGTTCTTGCACTTACTGTATCTACCCAGATTTTTTCTTTACTTAAATCTCCATAATTTCTATTTGTAAATATTTCTTTTTCTATTCCATTTACTACTTCTACTAATCTAAATCTTAATAAATAATCTTTTATTCTTGTATCTCTATCTTCTGGGGCTTCTCCATGACTTAATACTATTTCATACCATATATCTTTTGTATAATCATTTGTTCCTTCTATGTTAAATTCAAAGTATGGTATTTTTGCTGATGTTTCTGTTGGTTGAGGTATGAATTCCCTTATTATTATATTTTTGGAAACTAATTCTTCTAAATTACCATTTAAATATCCTCCATCTAAGACTCCTTGGAAAGTCAAGCCAGAAGCAGTTCCCGTTCCCTCACAAAAGGCTCTTGTTGTCTCTTCATTTTGAAACATTTGACTAAAGTTCTCTTCAAAGAAACTCTCACAACTAGCAAGTTCTTCTTCAGTCATATTAGGATTTACTTTGTAATCTCCATAATAATTATTAATATCAAGAGGCATCATACCTTGAGCATTTATTTGATTAGTCTCTGTATACTTCATATAAATGTTACCACTTATTAGTTCTTGATTTGGCCCTACTTTAGAATAACTCCATATAGCAAATGTTACTCCTACTACTCCTATTAAAACTATTGATACTATAATACTTGATATTATAATCTTTTTATTAATCTTCTTTTTCTCTAAATACATATTTATTTCACTACTCCTCTCTTTATATATAATTTAGATTAAATCTTTACTAATTTAAAAAGACATAACGAAACCTAGTATATAATATACTACCTTTGTTATATCTTTTGCTATTAATACAATGTGATATTATTAGTAAGCCCCCCCCATAGTAAACTGATTGCTAACTATAGAATTTGATACATTTGCTAATTTTTGATTATTTCTTACCATGAAGGTCAACTCCTCTCTACAATATAATAATATCATAGATTAGAAATTAATCAAGAAGAAATATTACTTTAATATGTAAACTTGACACTTATTTAAACAATAACATATAAAGTTTAGTCATTATGCTTTGAAAAATTGGAGCTCTATAAAGTAATTTATTAGAATTATCTAAAACTGCTTCAACAATCTTCTCGGTTATACTATTTAAATTATCATGTCCTATTAAATTAAATAATTTCTTTTGTTTTAAACTTATACTTTCTAAATCATCAAAATAAGAAGATTCTCTTTCTAATTTATTTTCGATCATTATATCATTGAAACCTGTATTAAAAATACCAGGTTCTATTAATTTAACTTTTATATTATCTGTTAATAATCTAAGTTCTCTTCTTAAAGTAGTAGCAATAGTTATTAAACTTGCTTTAGTTGCACAGTAAGAACCTAAGAAAGAAATAGGAATAATACCAGCAATAGATGAAATAAAGATAATCTTGCCTTCTTTATTATTTGCAAATAAATGAGCAGCATATATTTGGGTTAATCTTAAACTAGAAAAGACATTTACTTCAAAATTTTCTTTCAATAGTTCAATTGGAAGTTCCAAAAGAGATCCACCTATTCCAATACTAGCATTATTAATTAAACAATCAATATCATAGTCTCTTATCTTCTTTCTATCCTTTTCACTTGTGATATCAAGTTTAAAACACTTCATATTATTATCTAACTTTAATCTTTTTATCTTTTCTTTAACTGTTTCAACTTCATATTCATGATGCACTGTTACATAGACTAAATTATTTAGTCTTGCAAGTTTAACTCCTGTTTCAAAACCAATATTACTTCCTGCACCTGTTATTAATATGTTCATTTTTTATCACCTAATATTATTATGTTTAAAAAATTAAAAAAGATTACTAAAAAGTAATCTAAAGTACAGAAAGGAGGTGATTCATATTATGAATGAACACCATACACCGATTTAATCCGCCTTTTTATAAAAGGCAATTATATAATATCATATATTTAAATATTTGTCAAATCCAAACTCCAAAGATAATTCCAGCCATTGCTAAGATTAAGCCAGCAAGCCAAAACATTCTAACTATATCAACTTCTGGAAATCCTAATTTTTCAAAATGATGATGAATAGGAGTCATCAAGAATAATCTTCTATTAAAACATTTAACCCAAATAACTTGAATAATAACAGATAAAGTTTCAATTACAAAGACAAAAGCAACTATTAATAAAGTAACTTCCCTATGGGTAAGAATTGCTATAACTCCCATCGTTGCCCCAAGTGCTAAAGATCCGGTATCACCCATGAAAACTTTCGCAGGATACGCATTATAAAACAAGAACCCAACTAATGCTCCAACTAAAATTAAGGTAAATATTCCCATGTCAACATATCCAACCATCAAAGATATAAGTCCAAATGCGATAAAGGCAATTGCTGATAGTCCTCCTGCTAAACCATCTAATCCATCTGTTAAATTAACCGCATTACTACTTCCAACTAAGATAAATAGAATAAATATCCCATATAACCATTTCATTTCAATATTAATACCAAGTGTTGCAACTACTAAAGAAGTTTGACCTCCATTTTTTATATATAAATAAAATACTACGATTGCAACTACTAATTGTAAAAGAATTTTCTGTACTTCCGTTAATCCTTCATTCTTTCCATGTTTATGACTTAAATAATCATCTAAAAAGCCAATAAATGCATAACTTATAAATACAAATAAAACAATCTGTAAATCTTCCGAAAAATCCATTTTATGCGTTAATAGCAAAAACGCAACTACTAACAAAGTTGGCAAGATGAAAATTAGTCCTCCAAAGGTAGGAGTTCCCTCTTTAGATTGATGTCTACTTGATACATAACTACTTATTCTCTGTCCCATATGCATTCTTTTTAATAAAGGTATCAAGATAAATCCTAAAACAACGGATGATATAAATCCAACCATAACTGCTAGAATAGATTTTGTTAATAAATACATTCGATTTCAACTCCTATCTATATAAGTATACTACAAAAAACCATAGTTATTAATAAGAAATTAACTAATTGACATTATTTTGACACTTAATTACTAATTGAAAACCTATAACCCCATAAATTAAACACAAATTCTAAACTACTAGACTCCATTGCAACACTCGGAACTTCTATTAATTCATCTTCTCCTGGATAATTACTAGGTGTAACTATTTTAATATTAGAATTCTTAACTGTATAAGGTTTTCCATTATCATAATACTTAATATTTAATAAATAACTAAAGATATTAATATCTTTTAAACTACTTGTATAATTAAACTTAACTATTTTATTATTACCATCAGGAACAACACTTGCATTATAATCATTACAAGTATTACCATTACATTTAGTATATGTATAATCTACTTTATCTAATACTTCAAATTCATTTAAAGTAAAATCTCCATTTTCATAATAAGTTTTACTTAAATCAATCTTATCTTTTATTTTATATTCTATTATATCTTCGACGCGGCACTTCAATATGGCGCAAAAATCGTCGATTTTCGCAGTGCTTATGCC
>CANRHS010000040.1 GCA_947630495.1 uncultured Bacilli bacterium
TAGTATTTTTTGCTGAAGAAGCTTTAGCTGAATTAATTAATTGTGATTATTTTTATGATTTTAGAGACATTGATTAACAATGTTTTCTTTTTTTAGATTATTACATTTATTAAAAATTAGTTATTTTATTTTTTAAATTCCATATTTCCCGGTTTTTCTTTGGCTTTTTTAGGTTATTTTATTTTTTAATTTGTTAGTACTTATATTGTTAAAATTAACAGTAAAAGGTTGTAAAGCATATTTTATTATTTTTCTTCTTTCAATAGCATGAATTTTACTTATGTTTAATTTTTCCATAACAACACTAATTACTTCTATTGAAGGAATTCCCCTATTCTCAATTTTATATTTTTGAATTATCTCATAAGAAAGAGTTATTCTTTCAGAAAATGGAATGTTATTAATTTCTTCTTTTGATAAATTATTTCCATATTTTAATAATCCCATATTTATAATTTCATCAATTTTTTTCATATTATCCACCTCACGATACTAATTATACCACAATATCAAAGAAAAATCAAGTTTTTTGTATCTTTAAATATATTTAGCACAAAATATTAACTTATTTTTACTATTTATACATCTTAATTAACTTAGCAATATAATCTTTATAATTAGTAAATTCACTAGTTTTATTAATACTATTTACATAATTAATTCTTCCATATAAATTATTTAAATATTGTTTAGTATCACTTATATTTAATCTTTCTAAATGGGATTTTAAACCAAACTTCTTGATATAATATACTTCTTGTCTTATTTTATTTCGATATTTAGAATTTACTTGAACCTTATTATTTACAACTAAACCTGTTACAGTTTCTCTTTTGGAATTAGTAAGAATAACTGTTTTTTTGTCATTTAATCTAAGTCCTAATTTATATAACATTTTCCTTACTTTAACAATAATATCACTTGGATTAAAATCTCCTGAAAAAGTCATATCATCAGAATATCTTGTATAATCTATCTTATTTAAAGTACAATACTCTCCTATTTCTTCATCAAACTCTTTCATAACTAAATTAGATATATAAGGAGAAACACTTGCACCTTCTGTTAAATGGTCTTCATAAGTACAAAGATAAGTTAAAACCATTCCTACTGACTTAGGAAAATATTCAATTGTAAAACAAGTATTATATATATCTATAAATCTAATACTTTCAAAGAAATTTTTAATATCAAGTTTTAAAATTACTTTCTTATCGACGTGAGGAATTGCATTATCTTTTAAAGAGATTCCTTTGTGATAGGCTTTAGCATATTTAGATATTTCTTTATTATTTAAGATATTAAGAAGTATATTTTTATGAATTTCTTTTAAAAGACTATTAGGTTCATAGATAGTTCGATAACCTCCATTCCTTTTCTTAATTTTATATACTTTATAATTATTTTCTTTATTATTACTAATAGCATAAATAGTTTGTAAATATTTTTCACGACTATTGCACTTAAATAAATTAAGAGATAGTAAAAATTCATTACATTCTTTTACTCCAATGTACTTCCACATTTTTACTACCTCCTTTTGAGTACTTATGATATTATAATATGGAAATGGGCTGTAGCGAAGCGGAGCACTACATGAAATGTAGTATAGCCCTTTGAAATATTATAATTATATCATGATAATTAATTTAGTCCCTTAACGACTCGTTAAAGTAGGAATAAATCCAACCACTACTCGAATAGTATTATAACATTATTTTTTTCTTTTTACTACTATTTTATTATACATACAACAAAAATGCTACTGTCTAATAGAATCTAGATTTATAATAATTTTCTTTGATAAATATTCGTTACTATAAGAATAACCATTTACCGAATAAGAACAACATTTATCAAAAATAGAACTATGATTAAATGACGTTTTATAATAATAATTCACTATTTATATTCCCCTTTCAATATAAATAATATCATTTATTTTTTATATTTTTGTCATTTTTTGTAGTTTTATTATCTTTTTCCTCTTTATTATTCAAATTATTATCTACTATATTATTTTTAACAGAAGAATAAAAATACGGAATGTTTTTTGATTGTATTTTATTACTTTTGATAGTTTTATTAATATTATTAAAATATAAAGTAGAATTTGAATTATAATAATCAAACATTTTTTTCCTCTCCTTCTTCAGATTTCCAATAACCAGGTGTTACAAAAAAATTGGTATTAATTGATGCATCTTCTGATATTGAATATGAAGTAACTATGCTATCTTCAATATAATTATTCAAACGAATACTTTCTAAGCAAGCTAATTTAACATTAACTTTAATCGTATTAACTTCATGCACTTTTGGTTTCTCTTCGGCCGCAATTTTTTCTATGATAATATTTTCAGGATCAAAAATTTTATTAAATTCCAATTCATCCATAAAATCTTGACAAATATCCCACATTATTTTTTCAATTTCTTCATCAGGTTTAGCAATTGGTAACCCTATTTCTTTTGCTTCTTTTCTTCCTAAAGGATAACCATGATGATAAAATTTAGTATTCAATGTTTCTGAAATTACCTTTGTCTTATTTTCATCTTCCATATGAGTGGCTAATAATTTTTCACCCATTGTCAAGCCAAGTTGTGAACCTCTCTTTGCAGCTCCTATCAAAGTTGGTGGAATTTCAGCAGTTAACCTATCAAAAGATTGTTGTAGTAAGTCTTGATCTGTTATCCCTATTCCTTTAACAAATTCAATATATTTAATAATGTCTTCATATCCTATTGTTGTCTGTCTTCCGGATGAATTTACGAAGTTCAATTGAGGATCAATTGGTCCTAAATTTCCATATGGATGCATAATTATTTCGTCTGCACCTAAAGCAAGTAAAGTAGCAGCACTATAAGCAGTATATGGAATTAAAACAGATATTTTTTTAAATTTTTCTCTCAAAAGTGATATTATTCTCCAAGATACTATAGGATCCCCTCCATTACTTAATATAAGTAAATCTATTTCATCGTCTTTAGAATCAATTTCATTTATTTGCTTAATGAATTGTGGCAAAACATCTTGGGCCATTTGGGCAGGGCAACCCTGTCTAATAGATGTAACATATGTAATTAAAGGTTTTTTACGTTTTTCCTCGAGTTTTTTATATAATTTTTTTCTAGTTAAATAACTCATACTTCACCTCATCTAATACAATTATAGCATACTTTTTTTGAAAATCCAACATATTTATCATTTTTAGAGCATCAATTAATTACACATTATTTTTTTCTTTTTACTACTATTTTTAAAATTATTAGAATAGTTGTTATTAAGATAAGTATTATTAAAAGATAAATTACAATATGATTATCTTCTTTATAAATATTTGAATTAATTTCTAAACATTCTTTTATATCTTTATTATTTCTAATTTTAGATATAAGATTACATTGTTTATCACTATCTTGATAAGATTTAAGAACACTTTTTACTTTATCTTTAGTCTTTTCATTAAAACCTATAAAATAATTAGAACCTATAACTATTAAAGGAACATTATCTTTTTTTATATTTAATATCTCTTTTACTTTATTATATAATTCTTTATTATCATTAATACTAATATATTCTTTAGTAACATCGTCTTTATCTTCTAAATAAGTATCTAACCAATCTCTTCCTTCAAGTGATTCTTTATTATCATTATAAAAGAAATTAATTCTTACTTTACTTGTATCTGTTGCATTAGTAACTACTCCAAATACACTAGATGGATAGAATATAATTATAAATAGTAATATTATTAAGAACTTTTTCATTTTTCCTCCTGAATTAGTAAAGGTGTGGTAAAAATATCACACCTTTTTTCTATTTTGCTACTTCTGATCCTGTATGTTTTTCCCAATATTCTTGACTCTTAGTATCAAATTCTTTTAATTCTTCTTTTGTTACTGATAAGAATTTTTCAGGTTCTTTAATATCTGTCTTATTAATATTTGATATTGTAACATTTAATTCATTATTTGTAGTTTTATTATTATTGTTATCTATAATTGTAAAGTTATCTGATGTTTTAATACTTGTAACATATTTTTTATCAGATGTAAGTTCAACAATTAATTTAATATTATGATTTTGTTCTTTATTATTAGTACTATTAGAACTATTATTATCAAGATAAGCATCATTTAACCAATTAACAAATCTATCCATATTAATAAGTATTTCATATTTACCATTTACTTCAGTAACACTATCAATAGCATTTAAGTTTTGATTAGTAGTTATAACGTCTTTTAATAAACTTATTTCATGAACACCCATACTAGTTTTTTGAATAAATGAACTAAATATCCAGTCATTTAATTTTGGTATACATAAAGTATTATCACATTCGTAATTAGAATTTTTAAGAAGCACAATCTTTCCATCTCCAACATGATTTGAATCTATATATTTTCTTGGGAAAGAATATTGTTCAATTTTATTATCAGTTGATTTATAATAGGTTCTCATACTAGTTTTATTATACATATATGTAAATTGTTCAACATTATTTTTTATCTTATTATCTCTTAAAACAGTTAAACTATTAGCATTTTCTGTATTAAGTGCAGCTTCATTAATAACTTCTTCAAGAGTTTTTACATCATTATAATCAACTTTATAAGTTTCTGCTTGATAATTTGAACCTTCTCCATCTATATCTAATTTAATTGTATATACTTTTCCATTTCCCGTTGTTATCTTTGAAGATTTAATTGCTTCTAAGTTTAAATTAATTGTTTTATTATTACTTATAGTTACAATTTTCTCTTGACTATTTGAATTATAAGTATATTTAGTAGTTATATTATTTGGATTAGTAATTTCAAGAGTTGTTTTATCTTCTATAAATTGTTCGGATGTTATACTAACAGGAAGATAAAACTTACCATTAGTTTGAGTTGTTATTATCTTAGAACTTGGTTTATTAACATTAAGATTTATAGATGTTTTAGTTATATAATTAGCAACTATATTAGTAGTAGCATTAGGTTTTAATACATTTTGAGATAGTGTTTCATCAGTCACTATTGTATTATTACCACTTATAGTAAAGTTATTAAATACCTTTTTTCCATCTTTACTTTGGGTCGTACCTACTTGATATCCAAGTTTAGTTAGAAGATTAAGTTGCTCACCATAATAATAAGTTAAAATATAATCAATTGATGTACCATTACCATCATCATTATCCATTATTATCGTATGATAAAAAATAGAATTATTTCCATCATTGTAGTAGAATTCACCCGCATAATTTCCTTTTGTAGTCTGATGAAGTTTACTTGTTTCCATATCTATAACATAGTATTTTCCAACTGGATTTTTGATAGTTACATTACTAACAGAAGCACTATCTGATATATATTTCTCTTTGGCTGTTTCTTCAACTTCTGGATTTTGATAAAATGCACAACCTTTAACTAAAGCAATAGTAGGTATAGTATAATGTTCATCGGCATTTTCTATTTTGGTATTTGAAGCATCTAATTTACCTTTTACCAATATACCTGCATGAATTTCAAATTTTTTATCTGCAACAGGACGAGAAAGTCCTGAAACATCTATGTTTTTAACTATAACACTTGCATCTTTTTCAATATCCAATTGGGCTATACTTGCTCCAGTTAATTTCAAATTAGAAATCGTTACATTTTCAGTAGTTTTAGTTACTTTAATTACATAATCTTTAGCATTAGTTAGTTTTATAGTTTGCTTAGATGAACCTAATCCTTCAATAGTAATATCTTTACTAATTTCTAAAGTACTATCTAAAGTATATTCTCCCTCAAGATAAATTGTTGAATATTTTTCCTTTTCTAAGGCTTCTTTAATATCAGTTACTCCCTTACCATTTTGATTTACAACAACAAAATTAGCATTAAAATCAAAAGTATAAGTATTATTATTAACTAGATTAACTGTATCTATAGAATTTCCAATTGTAATTGTAAAGTTTTTATCAAAATATTCTAATTGATCTAAAGTTGTATAAGTCTTTCCTAAAGTTTCTTTTATATCATTAAGTATTTGTTCTTTTGATGTATCTTTAACAAATTTATAAGATGCAAACGTAATATCTTTTATTTCACCTTTTTGAAGAATATTATAAATTGTATCAGAAATATGACTATATAAATCACTTAAAGGCATATTAGGTTTTGTTAAATTAAATGTAATTTTATTATTTTCTTTTGTATAATCATACTCAAAATCTTTAATAACCTTGTCTAAGTAATTAGCAATATCTATAGTATAATGAGCAGTTAGTTTAGTATCATCTTGAATATTAGTTAAACTTTCTTGTTTAATTGAATCAATAAACCAACCATCAAAAGTACGATATGATTCTTCTTCAGGTATTTCTATTTTAGGTAATTCTTCTATATTTCCACCTTTTGGAACATACTTATTTTCAGGATTTTCAAATACTCCAGCATCAAAACTAATTATTTTTTCTTCTTCAATTGAAATTCTAAATGTTCTTGCTACTCCAAGTTCACTATCACTAAATTTAGCAACTTTTTCTTTAGGAGTAACTGTTAATATTAATTCTTTACCTTTCCATACCTTATATAAGTCATCTAAAGTTTTATCTTTTTCGGTATCTTCAACTACTTCAGTAAAGAATGCTTTTAATTCATTAACAACATCTGTTAAAACTTCATCTTTATTTGTTTTAGTAGTAGAAAGTTCGATAGACTTACCATCTAATTCAAGTTTAATATTTTTTATCATTCCTCTTGCTAAAGCATTAGCAATTCTATCTGCAAGTTTGGTATCTGTTATTTCACTTAACTTTGTTCCCCGTTCTTCAAGATCAACTTTTAATTCATCTTTAGAAATACTTTCTATATTAAATTCAATATTATTTTTATTAATATCATCAAGAGATGCTTTAATATAATTATCAATAAATAAATTCCAAAGTGGATATATTGTTACATCTGAAGTAACCCCATTTTCAAATTTAAATTCCGTATCATTAGTTTGATCATACCAATAAGCAAGTTTTGTAAAGGCCGTAACATTAGTAATAGGTGTTTCGGGTTTTTCTATTTTTTCTTGATCATAAATATCTTTAGTTAAAATTACCTTACCATTTAAACCATCTTTAATTGTAACTGTATGTAATGGAACAAAAGTAGCATCACTATAATCAATAGTATATTTATTCTTTGTATAATTATTAGAATCACCATCAGAATCAACAGTTATTTCTATTTTTTTATCTTCAACATCATCAAGTGGAATATGTTGTAAAACTGTTAAAGTATCTTGAACAAAATCTTGATAAGTAAATTCTTTTTGATCTTCACCTTTTTTTATAGTAACTTTAATTTTATCGGTTACTACTTCTGGTTTAATAGTAAATGCATAGAAATAAGCATCTAAATCAGATTCTTTAAATCCACCTATTAATTTTTGTTCTTTTATAGCACCTGTTAATTTAGAAGTTTTAGAATCATATGTTAATAAGTTTTTACTATAAGGATTATCATTACTTAAAGTAATATCATTAGGGAATTTATAACCCCATTTATCTAATTGATCTAATTCTTCTTGAACAATACCACTACTATTTTTATTACCTGGTACATTTACTGTAGCATTAGTTAGAGATTGGAATTTTAAGTTACTACAATCAAGTGTTATTTCATATGGAAGATAAGTTTTATCATCACCATCTAAATCAACTATTATTTTTAATTCTTTAGAATCAGTTTCTTGAATAGCCTTTAAGATATATATTTCTTTAGAACTTCCTTCAAGACTAAATTCTTTTATAAATTTATCTCCATCTATTTTTATAGATATCTTATTTTGACTAGCATTATTTATATCTTTGTTAACTAAATCAAGAAGTAATCCCATATAATATGAATCTAAATTAGATGCTATATCCCAAGTAGTATCATCAACAATTGGTAATAATCCAGATACATGATATAAAGTTTTATTAAGATCATCTTTCTTAACTTCAATTGAATATCCTTTATCAGTTGCATACCAACCATTTTGTTTTGCAAATTTACTTGCATCAGTTAATTCTTTAAGTGTAAATTCTGAAGTTTTTCTAAATTCTAATTCACTTAAATCGATTTCATAATCAACTTTATAATATTCATTTTTATTACCATCTAAATCAACTGTTATTGTTATTTTATTATTTTTCTTAGCCTCACTTGTTGAGAATAAAATTGTTAGTCCTGTATTATCTATAATAGTACTTGTTTTGGTACTACCATCACCAGGATAAGTTACAGTTGCTTTATTATAATATTTACTATCAAGGTTTTGACCAACATTAATCATAAAGTAATAATTTGTTTCTTCATCAAGTGGGAAGACATCATCGGCAATTGTTTGATCAACAATATCACCCTTTAATTTATAAATATTATTTTCCTTAACTAATTTATAAGTATCATTACTACTTTTTTGATATCCATAGTTTGTTGCAATTTTAGTAATATCAACTTCTGGAATATTTTCACTTGTTAAATCTGCACTTGATTCTTGTTGAAATCTTAATTCACTATAATCAAGAGTATATTCAATTGGATTATATTCTAAATTTGTTCCATCTATATCTATTGTTATAACAAATTTTCTTTCATTAACTGGTGTCTCAGGACTAACAGATGCTAAAACTAATACTCCAGGATTTTTACCTTCCTTATTTGGTTTAATATCAAAGTCAGCTATTCCAACTTCTTTTTGATTTTTATATCCTTTTATTGTAACTTTTGTCTTACTAGTTGCATCAGGAACTTCAAGAACATAAGCAAAGTAATAACCAGTTTTATCATCACCACTAAATACATTATCGCTTATATCGGTTTTTAATAAAAGTCCTGTTACTTTATTATTTTCAATTTTAAAATCTTCACTATGAGTAGAATTACCTCCTTTAAAAGATAAATCATTTAAAGCACTATTATACTCATCAATATTTTCAAAATTACTAATTACATTAGCACTACTAGTTTCTCCATAATGCTTGCCATCAATAAAATATATATTTAATTCTTTATCTGGATCTAATTTCTTATTTCCAACAAGATTTTCAGCAACCTTCCATTTTCCAGTTAATTCAAAATCATTCAAAACTGGTACTATTTTTTGAATGTTCATGGCTGCTAAATTAGGAGTACCATCAGGTAAAACATCAGGTTCATCAATACTTTTGGCTGCAAGCATAACATCACTAGTTGTTAAGCGATATTCTGATGTAAACGCATAACTTCCTATTACATAAACATATTGTGTACTTGGTTTTAATTTTAAGGCTTCTTCTCCTAACTCATCTATACTCATCTTCTTAGCATTGACAGTTAAACTAGATAGAAAGACTAAAAGTCCAAATACCATTAATTTTACATACTTTTTCATGATTTACCTCCTATTTAATCGTAACCTTAAGTGTTTTAACACTTCCATCACTTAAAGTTATTGAAGCTTTATTATCACTTACAACATCATTTCCAGCAACCGTTGGATTAGTTGATGCCACTTTTCGATATTCTTGATTATTTAAAACAAATCCTTTATAATCTTTAAATTCTACATTATCTCTTAATACTTTATAATAATATTGATAAGTAACATTAGCAAGTCCCTCTACAGGAATTTTAGTTAATTCTAATTCATAAACATAATCTTCAACTATAATTTCATAAGTTGCAACAATTCCATTTGAGCTAGTTACAGTAATTACCACTTTTCCAGGTTTTAAACCGGTTACTTTACCATTTTCTGAAACAATTGCAACTTCATCATCACTACTTTTCCAAGTAACATTTTTATCTTTAGCATCACTTGGGGTAATTTCTAGATTCAATGTAATACTATTTCCTATTTTAACTTTGTTATCACCACTTATCTTTAAGCCAGTTACTTCTTTAGTAGTCTCTTCTGGATTAGTTGGATTATCAGGTTTTGTTGTTCCACCAGGATTTTCTTCTGGTTTGGTTGTTTCTCCAGGATTACTTGGGTTATCGGTTTCTCCTGGTTTAGGATTAGAAGTTTCTCCATTTCCTCCAGTTGTTGGGGTATCATTATTTCCTGGCTCATCACTTGGGGTAGTTGGTTGATTACTACTTGAATTATTATTAGTTGTTCCTGAATTAGTACTTGAAGTTTTCTTAGTTATTGTAATTACAATAGTTGTCTTAACTCCACTTTCGGTAGTTGCTGTAATTGTAACTTTACCAGTCTTTAATCCAGTTACTTTTCCATATTGATCAACAGTTGCAATTGTCTCATCACTACTCTTCCAAGTAATTTTTTCATTTGTTGCATTACTAGGTTTAACTTTTATACCTAACGTAATACTTCGGCCAACCATAACCTTACTTGCACCAGTTATTTCAATACTATCTATTTTTACTTTTTCCTTTGTAACTAAAACTTCTAACTTCGAACTATATTTACCATCTTTGGTTTTAATCGTAATTGTAACCTGACCATCCTTTAATGCATTAATAACTCCACTACTTGAAACAGTTGCAATATTAGTATCACTAGATTCATATATTAAATCCGTTTCCTTAACTCCTTCAGGTAACAATGAAATAACTATTTTTTCTTCATCAAAAATAGATAAATTTAAACTTTCATTAGCAAGGATAATACTATCAACCTTCCATTTAGCAACTAAAGTTATATCATGAGTTATTTTAGTATTAAAATCAAATATCTCATCATCTAAATACCAAGAATCAAAAACATATCCTTCCTTAGTTGGATCACTAGGTTTTTCTACTTTTTCATTTTCTTTTACTTTAACACTCTCAATACTACTTCCACCATCGCTATCAAAAGTAACTACATATTCCTTACTACACCCTTTAATTAAGAATAAAATTATAAGTAAAGCTACTAACCCCACTACAATTCCAATTATACCTTTAATATCATTTGAAGATTCATCTTTCATATACAAAACTCCTTTCTTTTCCTTAAACTCCTATATTAAAATATTATTCCTTCCATACTAAAATTTTACCATATGAAGATATACCAAGTCAAGAAAAAAGTTAGTTTCAAAATTAAAAGAAATTGCCTAAATAATTGTAATAATGGACCAAATATAATTCTTTATAACCATTATTTTGCTTTTTTAAAAATATATTAATCTGCTTTTATAGCAAAAAAATAGGACGCCGTCGTAACAGCCTCCATGCAAAAATGTAAATACATTTTTTACTCGCATAATAATAATACCATAGTTACATATTTTCGTCAACAACTTTTTTTGCATTTTTGAAACAAATTTTAAAATAAATCCAAAAAAAGTCAATACTTAATTTATATTTTTTATCTTATCTCACTTATTTAACTAATACTTTATTTTTTAATTTAAACTTATAACTATCTATATCAAATATCCATTCTAAATTAGTTACTCTCTTTAAATAATCTTCATAATAACTAATTATATCTTTAGGTACTTTATAATCATAATAAATAAACCACTTATCTAAACAATATTCTACTACATATAAATTACCATTATATTCTAAATCATTAAATCTTTCTTGATAATCTTCTATTAATTTATCTCTATTTAATTCTTCATATTCTATTCCAAATCTTATTAATATATTAATAATTAT
>CANRHS010000041.1 GCA_947630495.1 uncultured Bacilli bacterium
TTGCTTTTTTATTTTTTTACCCCACTAAACCTCGTAGAGGGGGCATTTATTTTACCCCACTAGAAATTGTAGAGCCCTTATTTTCTAACATTTCCTTGAATTGTATTTATATTTTCCCTTTCCTTTTTTTGAATACAAGTACCATCTGTTTTATAAATTGCTACTGCTATAGCATCTTTAACATCATATAAATATCTATTTAATAAATCATCAATAGAAATAAAATCAGGAATATCGTTTTCATCTTCAATTGGTTCTATTTCTACAAAATCTAGCATAAATCCTTCTATGGTTCCCGAAAAAGTTCCTACTTTATAAGTATTATCTTGATAAAAATACACTACTCTATATCCATCCTGATACCTTCCATAATTACTACCAAATTCACTTTTATATTTTAAATCCGAAACAAGCACATTCACCATAATCTTTCACCTCTCAATAAATAATCTTATATTATAAGTTAACATATTTAATATTATTTTATATTTATTTTATTTTTAAAATTTTGATTTAAGGTAAGAACTAAAGTTTTCATAGAATTTCCATACTCATTAGTAGAAATTGGAAATCCATATTTAAATCGCTCATTTAATGTATATTTTTCTAAAGCATCACCTGTTAAATCAAATGCATCTAATAACTTTTTCTTCTTTCCAAAAGAAAAGTAATCAACAATAGGAACATTTATAAAACCATCTTTATAATGATATCCTTTTAAATTTCTCTTTAATATTTCCATTTTTACAATACTAGGTAATGAATTTAATTTGTTATTTGTATAACTAATTAAAGTATTAATTTCCTCAAAAGATTTAATCTCCGCTAATCTTTCTTCAGGACAATATTCATACATTTTTTCATCATAATCATAATTAACTAAATAAGATAACCTAATTATTAATGCTTCTAAGGTATTATCATTATATGCAATCTTTTGTTGATTTGCATGTTCTACTTCATGTAATAAAATCTGTAATATGGAAAGATTTTTATATAATGTTGTTTCAAAACCATTGACATTTAAAAGATTATTTTCAATATCTTTTACCATTTTGTCAATCATTTCCGTATAAATTGTAATTTTTTTTGAATAGTTGGAATAAGAAGCAAGATTATTGCTTCTTATCGGTTGAATATTTATATTCAAAATATATTCATTTAAACTTTTTTCAACTATTAATAAATCTAATATTTTTTCAATATCCTTAAAATCTATAATTTTATTATTAATTGTTTTATCGTAAATGATTTTTAAAATATTCTCCATATAAATTTATTTTTTACTTTATTATTTTATAATATTATATTCTTTTAGATAATGTTTTGCTTTTCTCAGTCTGATTATTTTGTTTATCATCACATAATGTTTTTAAAAATTCAATTTCTTCTGGTGTTAAATTTAATTTTTCGGCATATTTCAACCATTTATTATACCAAGGTCTACCTTTTGATTTTTCATCGTTTGCATCTCTATTATAATCCTTTTTACCTAAGCCAGAATTATCAACAAAGTGTCCATGTCCCTTTCTCCAATCTCCATCTGTAGGAGTATAAACATTTCTTCCTTCTGCATAAATGTCTATACCATCATCTTGCATACATTCAGCTGACTCTAAATAATCAGCATATGCTTGATAATTATAATTAAAATCTTCTAATGTTTTTCTTGCCATAAATATCACTCTCCTTAAAACTACAGCATTAATTTTATTCCTTAATAATTAAATCAATAATAAAGCAAAAATATTTCAACCATCACCACCTTTATGGTAAAGAAACAATAAATATAGTATGTTATATTATGCTAATTAATTAATAATATATAACTTATTATTTTATATATTGTTCCTCTTGGTTTTATATATTAGCATTTCTTTTTTTATATGTCAATAATAAAACCATCTTTTATCAAAATAATATGTACTTGTAACCTTATCCTTCACTTACTAAGATATAATCTAACGTAGATATATCATCTTTTAAAGCAGGTATTATTAAATCTTGTTGATAAGAATCAATTTTATCTTTTAAATGTTTATAGTTAATTAATAATAAATCTAATCTATTAAGAACAATAGTTTCAATATTTAAACCTAATTCTTTAAAATAATCTAAAACTTTTTTAACATTTTCTTCTCTTTCCATTAATACACATAAAGTTTTCTTATTATATCTAGTTTTTATTTTATCAATTATAGATTCACTAACATAATTATCTAAAAAATTCATTTTAAAACACCCCAATTCATATTATCTACACTTAAGTTTTCAAGAACTAAACTTACTTCTTCTTCACCAATTAAATTATTTTCTAAAAATTTATTTAATATTTCAATTACTATATTATCAAATGTTTCCTTATCAAGTAAAACTCCTTTTAATATAGCATATAATAATCTATCTATCTTAAATCCACTTTGCTTACTTAATAATCTAATTACCTTATTTCTTGATATATAAGTATTCTCTATTAAATAAACATTCTCTTCTTTTAAATAATAAGTATCTAATATATTAATAATATTACTTATATCAATATTCTTTTGATTTTCTAAAGATGAATAATCCTCTTCAAGTAAAGGACAACTATAAGTTTTAACTTTATCTTGATAATTCTCTTCATTAATTGAATAACCATTTATTGATGTAATTGTTTTTAATAAATAATTTCTTTTGATTGGTAATCCATTCTTTTTAGCATAATAAATTCGATGAAAGAAAGCCTTATCTTTATTTAATAAAGTTTGAGGATATTTTTTAATATAATCATATAAACCAAGTTCAATAAATTTATCTATTTTATCTTCAATATTATTATCTTCTAAACTTAAAACAATAGGATTAGTAACAGGAATATTATAAGATTTCAAGGCATTTAAATTTCTTTCTAAAGTATCAGTTGCCATATAAAATAAAACCGAACTATTTTGATAAACATCATCTAAATCATACCCCATTGTTAATAATAATTTAGAGTTATTAACAAATGTTTCATAAGTTCCTTCAAATATTTGATAAAAATAATCTTGAGGAGCATCAACTTGAGGCAATTCATAATCTTTATTAAAATAAAAAATTACAAATATATCTTCAAGATTTAAATTACTATTTTCAGAAAGTTCTTTTATTGCTTTAATATTCTTTAAAGGTGCAAGTAAAAATAATACAAATCTATGATGTTCTAACGGATTTTTTAAAAAATCATATTCAGGAATTCCTTTTAAGTATTCTAACTTCTCTTCTAAATCTGGAATATTAATTGTTTCGATTAGTTTTTCTTCATAAGGAGTTAAATCAGGATTATATCCATATTTAGATATTAACTTAAGAGCAAAGGTATGATTATCTACTTTATCTATTCCTATTGTATTTTTATTAAGTTTATCTATTTCTAACATTATATTATATATATCAATCGGTGCTAAATTACTTTCTCTTATAATTTGGTTAATTAAAGGAAAATCTGTAACAAAAGAATCATTATCCTCGATACTTTTTTCTAATTTAGTTATTCTTTCTAATAATTTATCTAATTCAACTTGATTAAAGTTTTCAAGTTTTAAAGTTTCTAAACTAGAACTAATACTTATTAAAATTGATTTATATTGGCGACTATCATATAAGTTATTTCTTTTTATATAATCAAGAGTTGTACCTATTTTATTTAAGGGATGGGTTGTATAATTTGCAGCTTTAAGTAAGTCTAATAGTTCATTAATATCAACAGTTTTAAATTTTTCAGAATCTTTTAAATTATTAGCAATTAAATTTGCTTTTTCTCCTCTTAAGCCTTGAGATTTTAACTCTTCCGTTTTTAATCTATAATTTTTAATCAATTCAAGTAACATACTAATCACCTCGCATTTATAGGGTTTTGATAACATTCTGTTTCAAATTTAGTTAAGAACTCACTTTCTTGTTGTCTATAGTATTTTAATAGTTCTTCTAAATACTCTCTATTAGTCATTTGATCATTATAAGGACTAGCCTCATCTGGTTTTGTACTACTAAGTCTTAAAGATTTAACTAAAGTAGAATATTCAGAACCTTTTATTCTTCCTTCAACACTTTGTTTAAAGTAATTATAATCATTTTTACCTTCAATTCCAAGTAACAAGACTACAACTTTATCTTTATCAAGAAGTTGATAGAAAATTCTTGGAGTTCCTCCAGTTGTTCTAGGAGCCTTTAATTTCATAACTTGAGTTGGAGCATCAAACCAAGTAGGCATACCATATAGGACCTCATCATATCTTAAACTATGAATTAATTTTCCTAAATTCTTAGAAATAATACTTGAACAAACACCTTTTTTAAAAATATCTAAATCTTTTAAACTAGGACTTAAAATAATTAAATCTCGAATAGCCGGTTTATCAGACTCTTCTACTTCAATATCAGGTAAACTATTTAAATAACTATCAATTGTATCATCTATATCCGTAACTAATCTTGCAATTCTATGTAATATATCAGGTATATCATTCTTAAAATATTCAGCATCTTCCATACTAAATTCATAATCTTGTTTTACTTCATTAAGTTTATCTCTTAAGATTACTAATCTAGCTAAAGTTTCATACTTTTCATTTTGGTGATTATCATCTCTTTCTAATTTATTAATAAAATCATTTAATTTCTGAGGATAAATATTTAAAGCCATTTTGTAATCAAAGTCCGGATCAACTACAACTTCTTCCGTTAAAGGCATTTCTTCTTTTTCTTCTACTTCTTTAGTAACTTTTAACTTTTGATAAAGTCTTACATTCTTTTCTAAAGAAATAGTTGTTATTTCTAGTATTGAATCTCTTGTTAAAGGTAATTCTTTTAAATAATTAACTAATAACTCTATATTAATCTCGGTTTCACTTTGCATTAATTCTTTTATTTTTTGAATAGAATTTAATAATCCCTTATACTTTTCTTGTTCTTTTTCGATTCTTAAAGTCTCATCTTTTTTATACTTTAAAGCCTTAAGATAGATATTCTTAATGAATTGAATAAAGTTTTCATAATTTTCATCTTGAATTATTAAATCAGAAAGATTAAGATCTGAATTACGATAATAATAAGAAAAAGCATCTTTAACCATTGTAATTTCATTATTATTGAGATTTAATTTAGGAACCATATATTCTAATCTCTTCAATTTATCTTTAGTAATTTGACTTGGTATATCACTACTTAAATCTAACTCAGGGAAATTTGTTAAAAAGTCCTCTAAGTACTTATTCGTTTTTTCTAAAATATTTTGATATTTCAAAAATAATTCATTTAATTCATTCATAATCTATCCTCTATTCTTTATAGTAATATAATATCATAAAATTGATCAAAAAAAAATAGAAATTAGTAAATTTTCTATTTTATTTATTTGTATATGGTAATAAAGCGATAGCTCTTGCTTTTTTAATTTGTTCTGCAATATGTCTTTGATGTTTAGCACAAGCACCTGTTACACGTCTTGGTAAAATTTTTCCCTTATCATTAATGTATTTTTTTAAAATTTCTACATCTTTATAATTGATATCTTTACCAGTTGTACACATATAACAAACTTTTTTCTTTTTTCTATAAAATTCTGCCATTTAATCCTCCTTCTAGAAAGGTAAATCACTATCGTTTATTTCGATGCTGTCCCCAAAATCCTTAAATGGATCTGATTCAGTTGTATCACTTGAAGTTACAGGTGTATCTGCAAAATCATATGGTGTTATATCACTGCTTGGTGTACTAGGAGCACTAGTTGGAGCTGGGGCTGGGGATGGATTTGCAAATTGATTAAATCCACCATCTACATCTCTTGAACTCTTTGAATCTAAGAATTGAAATTCATCAACTAAAACATCAGTTGTATATCTCTTTGTTCCATCTTGAGCATCATAAGAACCAGTTCTAATTTGACCTGCAATAGCAATTTGACTTCCTTTACTTAAATATTTTTTCATTGTTTCGGCACGATTATTAAAAGCCAAGATATTAATAAAATCAGCTTCTCTTTCACCATTTTGATTTGGCATTGTTCGATTAACAGCAATTGAACATCTCATAATTGGCATGTTATTAGCTGAATATCTTAATTCAGGATCTCTTGTTAATCTACCTACTAAAAATACTTTGTTCATAAAATTACTCCTATTCTTCTACTTTAACGACGATATGTCTAATTATATCTTCATTAATGTTTGCAACTCTTGAAAACTCTTGAACTGCTTCTGGTTCTGATTCAACCACAAATAAAAAGTAATTACCTACTTTGAAGTCTTTAACTTCATATGCTAATTCTTTTTTCCCCATATTTTTTTGAGTTTTGATTTTAGCACCCTTATCTTCAAGAACTTTTTTCATGCTTTCTACGACTGCTAATGTAGCACCTTCCTCAAGAGTTGGTTTAACTACAAACATCACTTCATATTTACGCATTTCTCTACACCTCCTTTTGGACTTACGGACTCTTAAAGAGCCAAGAAAGTTGAAGTAATTAATTTACTTCGTACATAATATAACATATTTAACTTAATTTGGCAATTAATTTTCTTAATTTTTTTTATTTTTTCATTAAATTATATGTTTCTATAAAAAAAATAGGATTGCTCCTATTCTAAAACATCATTAGTAAATTTTTCATCACTTTTATAAATTGTTAGTTTTTCTTTATTATCAATTGTTACTAATAATAAATTAGATATATCTTGATAACCTTCTTTATCAAGTCTAGTCATTAACCATTCCTCATCATGTTTAACCGCTTTTAAAGAATCTTTGATAATTACTCCATCAATTATTAAATTATAAGATAAAGTTTTTTCACTTACTTTTAATTTTAAATCCGAAGGAGTTGCCGGTGTGTATTTTGCTTTTGGTAAAAAACTTACTTTACCACTTGGTTCCATAACCGCATAGTTAATTTCCGAAATATCAAAATAACCTGACTCTCTTGCATCTTGAAGTAAATCATTAACATCTATCTTACATCTTTTTAATTGTTCACGACTTATCTTCCCATCTTTAATAATGACAATCGGAAACCCCGTTATAAATCTTCTTGATATAATACTTTTCTCATTTAAATAAGAAACTAATAAAGAAAATAAACCATAAACAGTCATGGATATAAGTCCTCCTAAAATAGGAATACTTTTATTAACAGTCATCTCTGCTGCAATATTACCAAGCGAAAGTCCTATGATATAATCAAATATATTAAGTTCACTTATCTGTTTTTTTCCTAAAATCTTAACTACTAAAAATAAATAAACAACTGCAATACTACCTTTCAAAGCCATCATTAAGATATCTTTAACCATACACATATCACCATTATTAAAATACCCAAAATAAATTAATCTATACAAAAATGGTGTTTTTAATAGGAATTAAACATAGTCAGTAGTAAATCTTTATTCACTACATTTGTACATCTATTATCGCTTTGTGCTGAACAAATGTAAATACATTTTAATTATTTTATATACAAAAATAGTCTAGTTACCTAAACTATTTTAATATTCGATTAACTTCTTCTAATAATTTATCTTTAATTAAATAATCACTAAAGCCATCTTCAATAAAATGTTCTTTAATAAATTCTGTATCTTTATCTAACATTACAATAACTTTTGTTTTAAATTTAGGGTTTTTCTTTAACTCTTTTAAAACTTCTAAAGCTCTTTTATCTAAACTATCATCTAAGAAGATATATGAAAACTCTTCATGAACTCTTACTCTATCTAAAACATCATTTGCATACATTGAAGTCTCAACATCAAGTCCATGTTCTCTTAATATTTTAGTTAGACTATTTAAGAAATTAATATTATTTGATGCAACTAAAACTTTTTCTTTAGCAAGATATTTATCAAATTCAATATTACCTTCCATATCCATTTTTTGGTCAATAACTATTTTTACTTCACTACCACGATTCTCTTCACTTTTAATAGTAAAGTATCCACCCATCTTCGAAACTATTTTTTTAATTGTATTAATATCAACATCTCCCGTTTCTAATCTTTGTTGTTCTTTTTCAAGTAATGGTTCATCAAGCATTAATAAATCATTTACTTTATCAATTGACATACCTTGCCCTGAATCGGCAACTTCAATCATTAACCTACACATATCATACTTGGTAATTGTATTAACATTAAGTTCAATAAAACCATCACTTGTATACTTAATAGCATT
Source organism: uncultured Bacilli bacterium (assembly GCA_947630495.1). Lineage (GTDB taxonomy): Bacteria > Bacillota_I > Bacilli_A > RF39 > UBA660 > RUG591. The sequence goes on from CANRHS010000041.1 coordinate 8,191, forward strand.
ATTTAAAATAGATGATATAATTTGTTCTAATAACTTTGAATCTCCATATAAATACTTAGGTATATTTTTACTTATATTAACTCGAAAATCAACTTTATCACTTATATTTTTTTCTTTTTGTAATCTAACTTTTTCAATTAAATTACTTAAATTATATTTATTTTCTATCATCTTAATATTACTATTAGTTAAAGTAGATATATCCATTACATTTTCAACTTGATAAGATAAGGAATGGGATAAGTTATTTATTTCTTTAACTACTTCTTGTAAATCAACTATATCTTTAATATCAGAACTATCATGAGATAACTCTTGAATTTTTTTAATTGGTTCTTTTATTTGATTAGAAGCTAAGAATAAGAAATTAGATTTTTCTTCATTAGCTTGATTAACTAATAATCTATTTTTATTTAACTCCGTTATCATTTTAACATCTGGGTTTTCAATTGTAAAATACATTACAAAAGTAACAAAGATAAATACAGCATTTACTATTAAAAGAGTTGGAAATAGATTTTGAATAACTACTAATAGTAAAAACATAACAACTAATAAATATAAAGGAATATATTTTTTATTTTTATAATTTTTAATATTCTTGAAAAAGACAACAAGCATTAAAATAATACATAAAACAGCAAAGATATAGATTACATTAACTGCTAAACCAGCAGGAATTTTCATGCCATTTACTTCATTTATATTAATTGGTAAGATTAAAACAACTATTAAAGTAATTATAAATATTATAATTGAAGAACGCATTAATTTCTGCATATTTATTTCTTTATTAGTTGCATTTAAAGTAATTACAATTATATAAACCGTAAAATAATAAACCCAAGCTAAAAAGCCAAAGAATAAAATTTTCATAGTAAATAAATATAAATAACTATAAGAATCTACCCCATTAGTAACTAAAATAAACGAAAATACTTCAACTAAACTTGCAAACAAAGTTGAACCTATTATAATTGAATAAATCTTATTTTCTAAAGATTTTATTTTCTTTTTAGGAAAATAAATAACCATCAAAAGCACTAAAAATGCTAAAGATGCAACTGTAAAATAAAAACTCTCCATAAACTCTCCTTTATTCTATATAAACATTATAAAACATTTAGAAAAATTGTTCAATAATTTTGAAAAAGAATATTAGAAAATTCTAATATTCATTCCTTAATTAACCTCTTTTGTCTTGGTCTAATTACTTTGCCACTTATTTCATAATTATCAGTATCTAAAATATCTTCACTTTCTAATGCTTTAAAATCCATTTTTTTATTAGTTGCAGAATAAGGTAAACTTTCTCTAATTACATAATATTTAGGAACATAAGTTGCTGGAAAATGGCTAGCTATATAAGTTTCTAATTGTTCAATTATAGTTTGATAATCTTCCCCATCATCTTTAAGAACTATATTTAAAACGGGAACTTCTCTTTCAGTTTCATCATTAAGTTTTGTTGCACAACAATCTTTTATAATTCCAAGACTCTTAGCTCCTTCTTCAATAGATGGTAACCATACTTTTCCACCAGACCTTGTTAACATTCTTTTAGCTCTACCTCTATGGAATAAGAAACCATCTTCATCAAGAACTCCTAAATCATCAGTATGCGCCCAGATTAAACCATCACTATGTCTCTTTAAGACATTATTAGTTTCTTCTATATTATCAAGGTATTCTTTCATAACCGTAGGTCCAGTTATACAAATCTCGCCTTCTTTATTTTTACCATATGGAATTTCTTTATCAGTTCCATATTCAAATATTGATACTACAACATTATGCATAGGTATTCCAATACTACCTAATTTCTTAGCATTAAGGGGATTACAAGTAGCAACTGCTGTCTCTTCACTTGATCCATATCCTTGTCTTGCTGGTCCGGCTCCTCTTTTAGACATTACTTCATCAAATTCTGCTTCTTCTGATTCATAATATTTATCTCCACCACTCATTGGGTCACTTAAATAACTATAGTCTTCATAACTAGAATTTTGAAGTGCTTTTAATAAGACTGGTCCTGCAAATATTAAATTTGGTTTATATTTATTGATTAAATTTGGATAATCACTTATTTCAAAATTTGGAATAAAGACAACTTCAAGTCCACACATCATAAGTCCGGCCGTAGCATTTAAATAATAAGCAATTGCAGGTGGTAAAACATTCAAAGACTTTTTATTAGCTGTAAAGCCAAAGTTACTATATTTCATACCATAGGCCATAGCTTTTAAATTTTTATTAGTTAAATTAACTCCCTTTGGAGTCCCAGTAGACCCACCTGTATATACAATAAAAGCACTATCAGAATCTTTACCAGAAGATATTTCTTCTGAAATATCTTTTAAATTATTTTCTTGATAAGTATCATAACTAATTAATTTAGAATTTTCTTTTTCTTTAGTAATTAAAGATGGCATTCCTGGTATTAAAGGAACAGATATTATTTTTTCTAAATTACTTTTATATTGTAAAGAATTTAAAGCAGCTTCTAACATAAAAGGAACTTCTGATACAAAGAAATATTTTGATTTTGTTAACTCAGTCATATGATTAATTCTGTTAGGAGTTTCATCAAACTTTATTAAATTAGCAACTGCTCCTATTTTATTTAAAGCTAAAAACATATATACTATTTCAGGAACATTTAACATCATAAATGAAACAGTATCACCATGTTTTATTCCTAAATTTACAAACATTTTTACATGTTTTTCTACTTCTCTATCAATATCCTTTTTTGTATATTCTTGGTTATTAAATTCTACAAATTTTTTATCATCATCATACTTATCTAATATTTTCCAAAAATAATCATAGAAAGATGTAGCATTTTCATATAACATTTCATCTTCTTTTTCTATTGGTTTATGATACTTCATCCATGGTTTATCAATAGATGCAAAACCAGTTATTTTTTTACTTTCTTCTCTATTTATTTTTAGAGTATTTTCCCTATTTTTTAATAAATTATCTTCATTAATATGTAAATTCATATTTCTCACCTCTATATTAATTATAAAGACTATAACTTAAATAATCAAGAAAAAAGACAATATTTGACATATTTTTAGTTACTATTCACAGCCTAGGGCACGATAAAAGGGAGCGATGAATTCTATTCTTCACTCTTTTTTAGTATATCCGA
>CANRHS010000042.1 GCA_947630495.1 uncultured Bacilli bacterium
CGCCAAACATGAATTTAGTTATTCCATAAAGGCTACTTTCTATTTTTCCTTAATTCATGTTGGCTATTAAATTATATCATACTTTTAGTTTCCGAACAAGTCTATTATATATTATATATTATATAGTTCTGATGTGGCGCTAATAATGGCGCTGATAATGACGCTGATAATGACGCTGATAATGCCGTAAGAAATGTCGTAAGAAATGTCGTGATAAATGTCGTGATAAATGTCGGGATAAATGTCAGGGTAAATAACAAAATAGATATTGCAATAATGTTTCAAAAAGTGTTATTCATAAACAGTAAGCACAGCGCTATCGTGATACTAACAATGTTAGAATAGCGATGGAAATGTCGGGATAAATGTCGGGATAAATGTCGGGATAAATGTCGTAAGAAATACCAAAACAAAAAGCACAGACCATCTGTACTTTAAAACCATCACTAAAAATATATTATGAAGGAGGCAATGTGTAATGACACTAAGAGAATTATTTCTTAACTTATACTTAATCACCATAATCGTTTTACTACTACTTAGATAATAGACTTTGTCTATAGTTTGTTAGTGTGCTAGCCAAACACTTGGATTAGTACCTAACTCACGACAATTAGGTATATCCTTATTATTATATGAAGCCTCCTCCATCTGTATACATAATATCACAATTAAGATAAAATTGCAACTATTTTTAATAATATTTTACACTACTTCCTTATAATCTCCATCCATAATTGAATATAAATACATATAAATATCTTTATCAGTCTTTGTTTTAATATAATCTTTATAACCATTAAGTTGTTTAATATACTCTTTATCATCTTTATTTTAATATCCTTATCACTTTCTAACATCAAATCAATAATACCATGTTTCTTTACTCCATCATCAAGATAAATAAATTCATATTCCTTATAAATAGTTCTATCATTAATATCTAAAGTTAAATCTGAATTAAAAAACTTTTCAAAATAACTTTGATAACTACTAGGTATTAAACTTAAATCTTTCTTTTTAAAATCCGTTATTTCAAATAAATAATGTAATTTTTCTCCAAACTCTAACTTTTTCTTATCATCAAGGCTTATAAACGTTTTACTAGATTTAGAAAATCTTGATTCTTCTTCCCTTATATTATTAATAGTAAACTCGGAAACTCTTATTACATCATTAGTAGACTCTAAACTATCTAAAACATTAGTTTCCTTAATAGTATTATAATCTTTAGTTAAATTATAATCACTTAAATTAATCTCTTTTGTAAATGGTACTAGTTTATCAGCAATTGAATTTAAAATACTAGCAAATGATTTATACTTAAGTCTTACATCAAGATCAACCATCTCATCACTTTCTTCTTCACCACTTTCTAAAGAAGTTACTAAAATCATTTTTTCTCTAGCTCTTGTTAAGGCAACATAAAATAATCTAATTCTTTCACTTATATCTTCTTTTATGTAATTCTCTTTATATAAAGTATATAAAATAGTTGGTTTAAGACCTCGATAACTAATTGGAGTAATAAAACCATACTTATTATCAAATAAAAACTTCTTATTTAAATCTCTAACATTAAATTTATTAGTAAGTCCGGTATAGTAACAAATAGGATACTCTAATCCCTTACTCTTATGAATCGTCATTATCTTGACACTATTAGGAATATTTTTATTTAAAGAATATTTAATTGTTTCTCCACTTTCTAACATCATATTAAGATAATCTAAAAAATCTAAATAAGTATACCCAAGTCCTTCTAAACTTAAAGCTAAATCTTTAAAGTAATCAAGTCTAATGATTGACTCTTCTATTCCTTCCATTGTTAATAATCTCTCATAAAAATCAAATTCTTTAATAATTCTTTCAAGTAACACACTAACAGGTACTATATCTATAATATTTAAAATATTTTTTAACTTAGAAATAATAATACTATCTTGATAATCTTTTTTAGTAATCGTTTCATATATAATATCATCATCTAAATTAAATAAGTAACTTCTTGCAACACTTAAATAAGCATAAGAAAACTCTTTATCATATTTCTTTTCACTTAAACATTTTAATAAAACTAAAATATTCTTTAATATATAAAGGTCATTACTACCTGAAATAGTTTCTTCTTTTATAATAGTTAGATTTATTCCTAAATATTCAAATATCTTTTTATAAAGAGTAAAGGAAGTTGATTTATCAATTAAGATTACAAAATCATCATAAGTAATATCTCTTAAAGAACTTGTTTCTTTATCAAATACTTGATATTTATCTCTTACTTTTTTTTCTATATCATGAGCAACAATAAACGCTTCAATTTCACTTTTGGAGTATTCATCTGACTCTTGATTATAGTTATAAAGTTCAAAGTTTGAATCTTGTTCTTCCTTCTTAAATTCATTATATAAAGTGTTACCAAAGACCATTTGGTGTGAAGACTTATAATCAGCTCCTCCTAAATCTAAATCCATGATTAAATTAAAGATATAGTTAATATTACTTAAAGTTTCTTCTCTTGATCTAAAGTTCTTAACTAAATCAATCTTAAAACCACCCATATCATTCATATAATTATTGTATTTATCTTTAAATAAATTAGGATTAGCATTTCTAAATCTATAAATTGATTGTTTAATATCTCCAACCATATAAACGTTATCGTTTGCAATAAAGTTAATAAATAACTCTTGTAAATCACTTGTATCTTGATACTCATCAATTAAGATTTCCCTAAAGAAGTCTTTTAATTCTAATCTTACATCTTCATATTCTTTAACTATTTTAATAGCAAGTTTACTAATATCTAAAAAGTCATATAATCTATTTTCTAATTTATACTCTTTATATTCTTTATCTACTTCCTTAATTATTTTAATAATTATACTAATATAATCTTTAGTTTCTAATAAAGAATTTATAATATCTTCCCTATTTTCATAGATACAAACTTTCTTTAAATCTTTTAGAATATTACTTATCTTTTCTTTATATGGTTTAGCATCATCCATTCCTTTTTTTAATCTCGGTAAAGTAAAATCTAAATTCTTTTTAATACTATCATAACTCTTACTTTCAAGTAAAGGATTTAAAGTATCAAGAAAATCTCCATATAAATCTCCATCAAGAATTAATTCTAAACTATCTAAATTAGTTCTTATATTATCTATCTTTTTTCTTAAAATATTAAAAAACTCTAATTCTTTTTCTTCAAAATAACTATCATTAAAGTAACTAGCAAAATAATTATCTAAATATTCTTCCATATCATATTTTAAATCTAATTTATCATACATTTCTTTAATTAAACTTTTTAAATCTTCATCATCTTTAACTGTAAAATCTTTAATTAATTTAAGAAATAAAGAATCTTCTTCTTGATATAAGTTATCAAATACTTTATCAAATATTTCATCTTTTTTAAATTTTAAAACTAAGTCATTAGCAATTTCAATATCTGAATCAATTCCTAGTAAGTAATGGTATTTTTTGGTAATTGAAAGAGCAAAACTATCGAAGGTTGTAATATATGCAGAGTCTATTTTTAAGAGTTGGTCAGTTAATCCTTCTTTAATAATCGCACTTCTAATTCTTTCTTTCATTTCAGTTGCAGCAGCATTCGTGAATGTTAAAATTAATAATCTATCAACATCAATTCCCCTTTTTAATTTTCTAATAACTCTTTCGGTTAAAACGGCGGTCTTTCCACTTCCAGCACCAGCTGAAACAATTATATTCATCCCATCTTTTGTAATTGCTAATTCTTGTTCTTCGGTCCACTTAGGCATTATTATCACCTCAACATAATTATATATTAATTCTAAATAAATGAAAAGAAGAATTAGTTAATTTTTTAATTCTTCTTTACCTATTTTTCTAGTTTCAATCTTAATTTTTTTACCAATATAAGCAATTGCTATTTCAGTTACATTATACTCTTTAACACTTTCTAGATAATCTAACTCTTCTATTTGTTTAAACGATTTTTCAATAGTCTTATCCAATCCTAATTCATAAGCAGATTTTAATTCTATAATATAAGCATTATTAGAACTATTATTAATGGGTTTTAAAACTAAATCATATCTTCCATCGCCTGACTCACGATTACTTGTAATATCAAAGACTCTATTAGTTGAATCATATAAAAGACCCATTACAAAACCATGATAAAAATTTTCTCCCTTTTCATTTTTAGGTACATCATAGTAACTAAATCCACTTCGAACAATACTTTCAAAACTATTTTTAAATTTTTCTATATTTCCAACCCTTAATATTTCGGCAAAATCTATTTCATCACGTTTAATATCAGTTAACCAACTATTAGCCATATTTTCTAAATTTTCTCTAACTTCTTTATTAGGTATTCTCAATGTTACATCATTAGGATTATCTACTAATTTAGTTGGTGTTAAATAACCACTTAACATAAATAAAGTCCATATAGTATTTTTCTTTGCTATAAGATTTTTTAAATCCATAAATGTATCTAAAACAACATGTTCTATTTTCCCTGTTTCAAGAAGTTTATGAAAATCATTTAAGATAGTTGAATTATCATTCATTCTAAAAACTAATTTTTTAAGTAAATCTACATTTCCCGTTTTAACCCAATAACTTTGTAATATATGATCTTCATTCTTTAAATATTTTAAAATACTCCAAGGATTGTAAATAATTGTCTTATTAAACAAATATCCATCATACCATTTTTCTACTCCCTTTTTAGTATTAATTAAATTATATTCTTGAAGTAACATATCAACTTCTGCTTCCGTAAATCCAAAGTAAGTAGAATATCTTGAATCTGTCATATTATATACTTCTATATTATTAGCATCACTAAATAAATTTTCTTTACTTATTCTTGATATTCCTGTTATTACTCCTTTTCTTAAATTATTATTATCTTTAAATGTAGTTACAAATAGTTGTTTCATAAAAGTTATCATTTTATCATAAAAACCTTCTAAATAAGCATTTAATATTGGAGCATCATACTCATCTAATAATACTATTACTTGTAACTCATAATGTTTATATAAATATTCAACTAGTTTAGCTAAAGCATTTGGTAATAATACATTTTCTTGTTTTCTTATAATCTTCAAAAAATCTTCTTTATCTGTTTCATCAAGTTTATCGCTTTTTAGTAAATAATTATACTTGCTATATAAAGATTTCATTATTTCTTTATAATTATCAATAAATCCTTTATAATTATCAAATTTAGCATCTTTTAAACTTAAAGATACAACTGGATATTTATTCATTTCCATCAAATATTTTTTATCTTGTTCCATTATTTTAAGTCCTTTAAATAAAGTATTATCTTTATAATTAATATTAAAATAATAATTAAGCATAGACATATTTAAAGTTTTACCAAATCTTCTTGGTCTTGGAAAACATACTACATCTGATGTATCATCAATCAAATCTTTAATAAACAATGTCTTATCAACATATAAACTATTTGTTTCAATTATTTTTTTAAAATCATGAGTTCCTGTTGCAATCTCTTTATTCATAATATATCATCCCTTTCTTGATTAAATTATATCACAAAAAAAGACTAATTTCTAGTCTTTACAATAACTTTCTTACTTATACTATAATCTAGTTTTAAAATTACAATATTGAAGATATTGGAATTGCTTTATTATTTTCATCAATTGGTAAAATATCTGGACAAAGACAAATTAGACCACCATTTCCTATTTCTTTCTTAGTATTACTTAAAATACTAAAATGTTTTATCATAGATTTATCAGGAGTTGCCGTTTTCTTAATCTCAAATGGATATAAAGTATTATTAAAGGAAATTATTAAATCTATTTCTTTACCATCTTTATCACGATAATAATATAAATTATAATTTAAATTGCTATCAGCATTATTTTTATTTTTAATAAGTTCACTTATAACAAAAGTTTCTAAATAATGACCTGAAACACTACTATTCATTAAAGTTGTATAATTTTCCCAACCACATAAATAAGAACATAATCCTGTATCCATAAAATAAATCTTAGGTGCTTTCGTTGCTCTTTTTAATTCACTTGATAAATATGGTTCTAATAAATAAACTAAATTACTATTTACTAAAATAGATAACCAAGTTTTAGCAGTTTTTTCAGAAATACCTGCATCTTCTGCTAAGGAATTATAATTTAGTACTTCTCCAGTTCTAGAAGCAACACTTATTAAAAATTGATGAAAAGAAACTATATTGCCAACTTGAGTTAAATCTCTAACATCTCTTTCAATATAAGTTTTAATGTAATCATCAAAAAACATATTTCTTTCAATATCAGTAGTATAATATTCAGGCATTCCTCCTTTAAATATTTCTTCAAATAAAATTTTAGGAGGGATATACTCTTTCTTTTCAATTTTTCGAGGATCAAACAAAGTTGTTTTTAATTTGTATTTTTCATTATAACTTAATGGATTCATCTCAAGAATACCAACTCTTCCTGCCAAGGATTCACTGACTCCTTTCATTAAATGAAATTTCTGAGATCCTGTAAGCCAATACTCTCCATTTTTATTCTTACTATCAACATTTAATTTAATATATGATAATAGATCTGGCGCATATTGAATTTCATCAATTATAATTGGAGGAGTATAAGTTTCCATGAACAGTTTAGGGTCTTTATTGGCAATAGCTCTTATATTTAAATCATCTAAAGAAACATAATTTCTTTCTTTCTCCTTTATTTCTTTAAGTAATGTTGTTTTGCCAATTTGCCTACTACCAGTTATTAAAATTACCTTTCGAAACTTACTATACTTCTTAACTTTTTCAGCCATTGCTCTTTCAATAATCTTCATAAATATCACCTTTCTTTAAATAAATTATATATCATTTTCATTAAAAAGTCAACGGCAAAAACGGAATTAATTCCGTTTTTGCCATAACCATTTTCTATAATTCTTCATTATCTAAATAATCAAAGTTCTTATTTTTATCTAAATAAACAAAATCATTTCCACTTTTGAAACATAAATCTTGATATTTACAAAAACTACAACCTATTTCTTTTCCTCCAATTATCTTCGGATCAATTGTAAATTCACCACTTCTAATTTCTTCAAAAGCATTCCTTATCTTCTTATCTACTAAATCTACTAAACTATCTATTTCTTCACTTGTTAATACTTTTGTATAAGGATAAAAACCTTTACTAGAAATCTTCATACCTCTTATTAATTCACTATTTTCATATGTTCCATCAAACATATTTACTAAGTATTGATCATTAATAGAATAACCCTGTAATTTAAGTCTATCTTTCCTTACATCATCTAATGTTTTCTTAGGATCAAAGGAAGGAAGTTCTTTAGCTATTTGTTGAAAGTAAAAACCAATAATCTCGGGATTTAAAAACAAATTACCCTTTTTAATTAAATATGCATAAATTGGAAGTTGCATATCAATACCATACTTAGCATTAGTCATATCAAGTTTAGGAGTTCCTGTTTTATAATCAACAACACTTATATAAGTCTTATTATCTTTTTCTTTATACATTATCTTATCAACAAATCCTTTAAAAATATTCCCATCAGGATAATCTAAACTAATCTCTTGTTCTAACTTTAAATCAGTAAGTCCTGTTAAACTATGTTGATACTTAATAATCTCTATTATCTTACTAAGTTCCCCTTTTAATATTTCTAAATAAAACATCTCTTTTTTATTAAAAGTTCTATTCATAATATATTCATTAAAAGAATTAGTAAAATCAAACTCAGTTTCAAACATATGACTTAAAACATAATGAAATAAATTACCTATATAAGTCTTAAAACTATCTTCATAAATATTTAACTTTAAAATACTATCAATATAATATCTAAATTTACAATGATAAAAACTATTTAATGATGTATAAGATAAAGTTATCTTATTAATATCTTTAATATTACCTTTAAACTTATTATTATAACTTAAATAAGGTATATCATGATAAGTATTATAAAGAATATCAATATCCCTATCTTTACTTCCATATTTTACTAAAGAATCTATTTTACTTACGAGTTTAATCTTATTATATAAATTAGATGTATAATTAGTAAGATTATCTTCTTTTATACTGCAATCTATTAAATTAGATTTATAATAACTCTTATAAGGATCTGTATCTTTATAAGTAATAACTAAATTATTAATATTCTTAATATGAAATAAATCTTTATCTTTTTCTATCTTATTTAATTCCATACTAGTAAATAAATTAAGTTTACTTTTTAACTTATCATCTAAATAATCTATATCTTTATATACTTTAGGTATATTTTCAAGATTAAAACCTAACATAAAGACATAATCATTATCATTAATTAAATAACTATTTAAATCTATTATATCAATACCATCTATATAGTTATCTTTAATATTTGTGTTTTTAAAATCTAACTTAATCATATCCAAAGCAAGTCTAAGTTCATCTACAAAATAATACTGATTTAATATATCAAATATCTTATTTTTTACTTCATTTACATTATTATTTAAATACTTGTTTATATCATCTCGACTAGAGTTAGATTCAATCATATTAATTACTTTTTTAACTTCTAAAGTTCCATAGATATTTATTTTATTTAAATTATTGATATTTAGATTATATAAATAACTAAATCTTTCTAAATAATGATTATATTCATTACCTAGTTTAATAATTTTAATATTATTAATACTAACACCATCTTTAATTAAATTACTTATTCTATTAAAGACATATTCTACTTCATCTTCTATATTCTTAAAATGATATAAAGTTATATCTTTATCTTTAGTATTATTTTTATAATTAATATAACTAGCATTTATACTTGAATAAATATTTTCCATGAACTTATCTATCTTTGAAGTAACTAATACTTTAACATTAGAATTATTTAAGTAATCTTTAAAATATTCATCTTTAATTAATAAGTTATTATTATCTAATTCTTTATATAATTCTTTTAAATAATTAACCTTAGTAATATCTAAATTACTATTTATAACATATTTAATATTATCTAAATACTTAATACTATTTTTAATAGTTAAATTATATTTATTCTTTAAGTAATATATAGTTTCTTTATTATAACTAAAGAAATACTTATCTAGAAATTCAGATTTAGTTAATAACTTAATATTAATTAATCTATTTTCTTTTTCTATATCTTCAAGTATTCTTTCTTTCATATTATCATCAACTATTAATAAAGTTCTATCCATGTTATCGACCTCTTATATCCATTATATATTAAATTTAATTAAATTAAAAGAAGAATTAGGTAATTTCTTAATTCTTCTTGGTTTGTATCATTATTGCAATAAATATGGTTGTCCTGAAGTTCCTTGGCCCCCATTGATTGTTGTGTCAGATTTGAGATAAAGGACTGGCCGGACGCCGTAGCGGCTACTCGCAGTGACGTCGCCAACTGAGCCGTCAATACTCCATAAAGCGACATAGTTAGAGCCGGTGGAGGAGGGCGACAAGAACCACTCAGAAGTCGTATGCCCTTCCTTTAACCATGTTGTATTTACTTGCGTACTACCAAAACTATATAATTTTGTTGAACTCCAATAACTACTATCTGTACTAAATCCCATATCACTTGGATACATCAACGCTATACTTCCTGTCCATGTTCCTTTATTTCCACTATATATATTACTTACATCTCTTTCGTTTGTATATGCTGTTACTGTTGTATCTCCACTTGATCCATATTTGTTATTTCCTAAGTACCATTTTGCATTTTCTTCTATCATACCTTTGTATGGCGATTTTATCTTATTCAAATATCCTGTATCACTACTATCTGTTCCTTTCGAATTTAACCAATACATTAATCCTGCTGTTGTCCAATCGTTATAATTTGTTCCCGTTTTTGTACTATTCCAATATGCCCAATCGCCTCCAGAATATCTGATAGCGAATGATGTTCCATTTGCTGTATATTCTGTTGGAAAATCGTCTTCTTTTATTAATTCATTTCTTATTATCTTCATATGTTCTGTTCCACTTTCATCTTTGAAGATTCCGATGATTCTCCATTTTTCATCATTAAACGTTACATAATTATCGGCAGTCGCCCCCGAATATCTATATTCTCTTATATTACTTGCTCCTTTATCTGTTGTCATTGCATTATCTGTTGTTACTCCAATTATTCCTCCATCAAGTTCTATTGTATCCTTTATTACTTCTGTTGCTACTCCTGTTGTCAATACTTTTTTTACCTGGATACTATATGTATCCGTTTTTGTCGCATAATTATTATTTGTTGGAGTAAATTTTATATCTAAACTTGTATTACCTTCAGAAACACCATTTACTGTTACAGTTGTTGAAGTTCCACTTGATGGGGTAAACGTTACACTGGCAGTTCCGCTCGCTTTTGATGTTACTTCAAATGTTCCTTCGGTTGGAGCAGTTATTTTAACTGTTCCTTTTGAACCTTTGGCTACACTTAATTTTGTTGTTGGAGAATATGTTAATGTTGTTGTCTTTGGTCCGATTGTACAATTGAAGGTTGCATCTTCTTGTGAAGAGTCACTCCATCTGAATTTATCTTTTAAATGTGCTTTTACCTCGTATTCTTTTGCATCTGTTCCTTGGACTTGAGTTATTGTATATCCTTCTTTTTCTAGATTACTTTCATCTATTAAATCTTGTGGACTTCCTGTATAAGTTAATCCTTGTTTACATAGGGCACTGGTTGGCTTTTCTACTTTAACAAATCTATCTGGATTCATTAAGACTGTAAAACTATATGTTTTGGAATTCTTTCCTGCAGAATATTCTGCATAGTAATCATAGATTCCTGTTTCATCTATTGTTACTTTGGCTTCCCAGGCTCTTGAAGTTGGATTATATTCTGCAGGATAATCAGTTGATTCTGGTAAACTCATTAAGGCTATAGGATTTTGCTCTGATTTTTCTACTACAAATTTTGTTATCTCTCTTTTTGAACCTAATGTTATTGTTATATCTTCATCTGATTGAATTGGTTGTTTTAAGTCATATTTTTCTCCTGATTCATTTGATGCATTTAAGATTAAATAATCTTCTGTTAAGTCTTTTGGATTAAAGTCTCCATTTACTGCTACTTTAACAGATGCATAGACATTGTTATTCCAAACTTCAGCTGTATAATCTGCTCCTTCCATATTTCCTATCTTAGCATCACTTGATATCCACAT